>JAWXBI010000001.1:0-4841 GCA_034439915.1 Saprospiraceae bacterium
GTTTGATTTTTATTAAAAACATCCCAGAGCCACAACCTGCCATCGCCACCCAAATACACATTGCCGCACATAATGCCGCCCACAGGCATTCCTATATATTGCAACTCATTTTTGGTTTTTAAATATGTTGTTGGCATCCCCCTTTCATAAAGCTTTTCCATTGGGTTCTTTGATAAGAATTCTTTGGAATATTTTTCAAAATAATTATCCATCACTTTAAAATCCTGAAGAAAAACCCCGGATGAAAGCAGGCTGCTTTGCTTAATAAAATTTCTTCTTTGCATTTAATTTATATTATTTACTGAACAATACCAATCATTCCCTCAATCGAATGCGAAGAACATTCGTTCCATTTGTTACAAAAAGTGTTTTCTCATCATCAGCCAATGCACAATTTGAAACGGCGCCTGGAATAACTCCACCTGCGGCTATACATAATTAGTTAAAGAAAAGCAGTTTAGACTTTACCTTAACTCCTACTTCGAAACTCTACTTCTTAACAACTTTAATAACTCCTTTCATCATCTGCCAATGGCCCGGGAAAGAACAAATGAAAGGATAATCTCCCGCCTCTTTGGGAGCTGTAAATTCTAGTCGGAAGCTCTTTCCACCATTAACTAATGGAGTAGCAAAAAGCACTTCAGAGATTTTTGGAACGAAGTTTTTTTCATACCCGTCTTTTTCAATTGCCATTGCATCTGCAGCCTTCCCTACTTTTTCAGCGCTTCCCGGTTTAACCACTACCACATTATGTGCCATGTCGTCTGCGTTTTTGAAAACAAGAGTTACCGGACTACCCGCCATAACAGTGAGGGATTTTTTATCAAAGACCATTTTTGCAGGAACAGCGGTTAAATAAAGTACCGTTTTTCCGGGTTCCGAAGCTTCTGCGGTTTTCTCTTTCGCAGGAGCTGCAGCCCGGTTCCTCAAAAACTCCTTTACTGCGGGAGCATCTTTCAAATTATTGTAGTCTTCATTCGTCAGCGCCGCCCAAGCATATTTGGGCCACTGCGGATCATCTTTAAAAAAACCGGGCAGATCCAAAGTTTCCGGTGAAGAAAGTGGCGTTAACAAATATGCTGCCTTAACAGGATCATTTGAGAGGAAGCTTTTATCCTTTTTAAACATCTCCATCCATATAGGTTTAAGTTGTTTAAATGATTCGCTCAAGGCATAGTCAATGTAGTCGTCTTTAGGAAGTTCGGTTGCGGCTAATAGTGCATTTACTGTCGTTTCAGACTTAAAGTGACTAAGCGAAGCGATAGCTTCCAATCTTACTCTTTGTGAAGTGTCACGACTCATCGAAACCAGCTTTTTCAAGGCACCTTTAATTTTGTCATTCCAATAAAATAATACTCTGGTAGCCGCTGCTCTGACATGATGATCTTTGCTGCTCAACAACTGGTTAAGCAGCTCTTCATTAGGCTCATTAAACTGCTGGTATACCCATAATCCTTCCAGTCTGTTTTGTTCAAAATCTTCATCCGCCGGATTGAGCTTCTTAAGCCATTGCGATGTCGCGGGAAGAACCTTACTTGCCGGAAATTCTCTCAATTGTATCCGGGTTCTGTAACGCACGCGGTCTTCGTACACTTTAAGCTGATCCAGTAGCTGATCAATATCGAGTTTTGTAAGATCAACCGGCTTTAATAGTTGTTTATTTTTATAGGTGATCCTCCAGATTCTTCCGTGACTATGATCCCGCTTCGGATCGCGTAAAGCTCTTTCGCCGTGATTAATAATCGGGTTATACCAATCTACAACATATAAGGCACCGTCAGGACCAAACTGCAGATCCACTGGTCGGAATTTCGGATCTTTGGATTGTAGCAAAGGCTCTGTTTCGTGGCCTACAATGCCGCTCCCTTGTTCGGTAATACTATGGTGCTTAATTCCCTGAAAACCGATAAATGTATTAAAAAGTACATCTCCCTGAACCTTGTCAGGAAAATGGCGGCTTGAGACAACTTCCATGCCGCATGTTTTTGGTCTTGCTGCCGAGGTTAAAAAATCTTTCATCTCCGCATGTTTTTTCGGATAATCAATAGCAACCGTTAGAGGCGGAGCGAAGTAGTTCATGCCGGTAGACACATCCCCTATTAAATGAGTCCCATTCCGCGTAAATACGTTTCCCCACGGATTGGCATAAGGGTAAGAAATATAAGGTTCCAATTTCATGGTACGTGGTTCAAAACGCCATGTAGTTCCGTAGTCGTCTCTTCTCGGTCCGTATGGCGTCTCTATTTGCGTATGCAAAAAAGTACCCATGTGCATGTACAGTGCACCGTCCTGTCCCCAGGTATGTGCACTGATGGAATGATGAGAATCTTCAGTACCAAATCCGTGAAGCAGAATCGTTTTAGCATCGGCCTTTCCGTCGCCGTTAGTGTCTTTTAAGAATAAGAGGTCAGGAGCCTGAGTAACATATGCTCCTCCGTCGCCCAGTTCAAATCCAAGGGGCATGTACAAACTATCAGCAAAAACGGTGTGTTTGTCCGCTTTCCCGTCGGCATTCGTGTCCTCAAGGATTACAATCTTATCATTGGGCGCAGCCCCGGGAAGGTATTGAGGATAAGAGGGCATACCGGCGACCCAAAGCCGGCCCTTAGGATCAAAGGTTATTTTTACGGGATTACCGATAGGAAAATCTACCTCTGATGCAAAAAGATTAATTTCATATCCCTCGGGCAATGTAAATTGAGCTGTTGAAGGAATATTAGCCGGAGACTTCTCTGCTGCGTTTAAAGGCTCGAATTGTGTAGTATCATTTACAATCTTCTCAGCCCTCGCCAGATTGCTTTTCTCATCAATTTTGCTTTCTGACCAAACAATACTATCCAGTTGCAATATCATCCGGTCTAACTTTTTAAATTCGGATGGATAAGAAATAAGTCCTCCTGCGGGCTGCACCCAGGGCTCCTTTCGCCTACCGTAAATGTATTCGCCGTTTACGGCTCTGAACTTGTAAAAGAACTGTTGATTTTTATGATCAATTACTTTCTTCAGGTTCAGTAAATCTCCTTGTTGTTTCCATTTAGCAACCGGCAAATCTAACGCGGCTGCCATGATTTCGCTTACCAATCTATAACCTTTGTCGTTTAGGTGAATTCCATTTATTGTCAAAGAATCCGCGTACTCCATTCTCTTTATTGTAACTTCCAACAAGTCAATGAAGGGAATATTTAATGACTTGGCTACCTCTCTCATACCCTCCGTATACAACTGTAAATTTTTATTTTTGGGAGCAGGATCAGGCAAGAAACCACCTAAGTTCTCGTGGGTTATAGGAGAAAACAGTATAACCTCCGGAGCTTTTTGCCCGTTATATTTTTGTTTTTTCAAATGACCAAGATATCCGGAAAGCGAACGTTTGAAATTCTCCAAACTATCCGGTCCTTTAAAAGATTCATTAAGCCCGAAGAATGCAAAAATAATATCCGCTTTTTGCTGTTTTAGATGTTCATCTGCGGTGGGAAAATTCAGCGGCCGGGATTGTAGATTTATTTCATCTGCACTCCAACCCATATTTCTCACGGTAAGATTTCGTTCAGGAAAACTTTTATGCAAAAGAGTTTCGAAGTAATTATAATACTGCAACCGTTCAGCAAAAGTATTTCCTACAAAGACTATACGACTGTTCTTTGTTGGATTAAAGGGATAAACTTCTTTTTGCTCTACCTTACAAGAAAGTAAAAAAGAGAAAATTACAAATAAAAAAACGAGCAGGACCTTGAAGTTTTTGTAACGATATTTATTAATCATATAAGGAGGTATACCAGTTAGTAGCGGTATGAACAAAAGTACAATGACAGAAAAATTAATTTGAATTATCCTTTTCATAAATATCCTCTTAAGTTTAAAGATCTATTTTTTGGAATCCCGGCTTCAATACAATCTGCTTTCCTCTCCAGATAAATTGTCCTGTTACACTTCCGGGAAGGGTAATATCCACCCCTGTGTGGTTCAATTTTTACTTGGCTGAATCTGTCGGCAGATACATGAATGATGAATTGTCCTGGCTTTTTGTCAATAGCAATTTTTTTTTGGAAATGGTATACTCCATATGAATTGAGATATTTTGAAAGACCGCCTTTCTCAGAAAATTCCGATGTTGATTTATTACCGGTGTTGTTACATGACTGTAAGCCCAGCAATATAAATAAAATTGTAAAAAATGTTAAATGCTTATTCATTTTGAATAGAGGATTTATGTTCAATTAAAATAGATCACCACATATTTCTTTCCCGGTTTAATATTTAATTCGTAAGTATCACCATTTATTTTCCTTATGTTTTCATCATTACCTGATGGTTTCTTTTTGCTTTTAAATCTTAAAGTTCCGACACCGGTCACTCCTGATACGGAGATTTGTTTTTTATCCATCGCAACATAGATATCTCCCCCTGGTGCAGGCACTTTTCCTTCTATCCATTCAAGCCCTCCAAGATTTGGCTCCACTAAATATTCTGCATAACCGGGTTTCAAAGGCTTTACTCCTAAAAAATATTTTCCAAATAAATAAATCGGGCTTGCTCCCCAGGCATGACAAAGACTTTTTCCAAACGGCCGGCCATACATGGCATACTTATTTGTTCCTTTTTCATTGGGATCATATAGCTCCCAAAAAGATGTTGCACCTTCTCTCAGCATCCCTCCCCAATAATCTTTTATCTCTCTCCTTACATAGTCTTGCTGACCTATTGCACAAAGAGCCTCCAATTCATAAAATCGCATATAGGGTGTGGTAATCTTCAAAACATGATCATTCATCAGCACATTTGTTTTCACCGATTCTGTCTTTGCAGAATCTAAATAATTAAACATGAGGGCAAACATATTA
>JAWXBI010000002.1:0-6952 GCA_034439915.1 Saprospiraceae bacterium
ATGTACGACAATCTATTTATTCTCCCTTTCTCCAAATATATTTTTATTCCAACCTCTGAATTCATAGTATTTCGATTTCGGTTCACCGGTCCAGCCGTTTATCCCTTTTTTCGGTAAAAGCACAGCATGAATATAAATGACAGGGATTAACGTTAATCCCATTACGCTGAACGCGATTGTCCTTCCAAAATAAATAGACAACAAAATCACTATAACAAGGGTTACCAGGTATTTTAATAATTTCCTCCATCTTGGGCTCCTTTCTTCAAAATGTCCCAGGCTGATATGGCCCAATAGGAGGACGATGCTAACTATCGCAACTTCAAACCATAACGTATCTGTATTGAACATAAAGCACTTAATTTATTTTAGCTGCTGAATTACTGTGTGTCCACATCTTTATCACTTTACCTGAAGCGTTTTTCTCAAATCGATACACACCACCGATGAGTTCGTCACCCTTCAACTCCCTGAATTCATTTCCTGACACCTGTCTTAGGATGGTCATCGACTCATCCGGATTGGTATTCGGCAAACGAAGTATAGCCAAATCTCCATACCAGGGCAGGATTATTTGTTCTGAACCCCAGGGCTGTATCAAATAACTGCCCGTATACTCATCCAGGTTGATATTTTCATTAACCCTGGCTTTGGATTTAGGAATTTTATTCATGATCTCTCTTAATTCCTTTGCAAATAATTCAGGGCTTTCTCCACCGGCATTGATCATCACGGTATAAGCCATCTTTGATTTGGGATCCATTTGCAAGGTCGCGCGGTATCCCGGACATGATCCACCATGGCTTACTATGGTCGTATTCCCTTGCTGACTGACCACAAATCCCAATCCCCAGGTTGTTTTCCAATCCGGGTCAGTCCATTGCACCCTTTGCATTTCACGCAGGGTCGATGCTTTTATTAACTCTGTTCCGCCATTAGTCAACAATCTGAATTGCCAGGAAGCAAAGCGGGCCAGGTCTTCAACGGTAGAGGCATACCCGGCTGCTGCCTTTATACCCTTGGCGTCAAACAAAGGTATTTGATCTCTGCTCCCATCTCTTTTAATAGCACTATACCCAATAGCCATTTTTTTGCCCCACTCTTCTTTGGGCAGGTTTGGATGGGTTGCATTTAATTTCAATGGTTTAAGAATACGATCTTTGACATAATCGTCATAAGATTTGCCTGAAAGCTTTTCAACCACTTGTCCAAGCAAGGTAATTCCCAGGTTGCTGTATTGAAAATTAGTTGAGGCCGGATACAGCATGTCCTGTGAACCCAATCTTGCATTCACCTGTGAAGCAGTCGGAAAAGGAAAATCGGGTCCAGTCCAATAGGGGAAATCTGATTCTCTGGGTAGTCCACTCGAATGCGTTAATAATGAACGAATGGTAATGGGACCGCTTTCCGGAAAAGTTTTTTTAAGGTCAAAAGAGGGCAACAAGGTTTTAATTTCATCATCCAGCCTCAATTTGCCTTCATCATACAATTGCATAATGGCGACGGCTGTAAATAATTTAGAAATTGAACATATACTATATATCGTGGACGGCGTAATCGGGTGATTCATTTCGCTTATAGTCTGGCCAAAAGCTTTACTCCAAATCATTTCCTGATCGTTGACTATGGCAGCAGAAACAGAGGGTAAATGCTGATAATCTTTTTGTGCTTCCATCCAGCCCTCAATCAGCCGGAATGCATCGGTATAATCCGTGGGCGGAACCTGGGCACTGAGGTTTATGGCTAAAAAATAGATCAGGTATACTAATTTGTTTTTCATAGTCTGGTTTTACGTTGATTACACTTCCGAAAATTTATAAATCGTGTGGTGCTATTTCCAATCCAGGCAGCTACGCTTTACAATAAACAGCCGGAAATTACATTTTACACCAGTCTATAAAATTTTCCTAATCCTTAAGTTTTTATACTCAATTTTCATCGGCGGACCAACGTGCACCTGTACGCCCAGCAGTCCGCTAAATTTCCGGTTCACCGTATCTTCATCCACCACCTCACTCATCAATTTTCCATTGATAAAATGCTGAAGCCGGTTGCCTTTGATGATTAGATGATATTCATTCCAATCTTCCCGGTTTACAAATTTTTGTAAATCTTCCTTGAAACCCAGGTTTGAGGTAACAACTACTTTATTACCCGGCTCAATTTTTACCACTTGCCCCCTTTTGGCCAGAAAGGTCCTCCCGCGCTCCTCATAATTCTGGCCGTTCCACTGGCCTTCACCATCCAGATCAGCCTGATACCCTTTTAGTGCGAAGGGTTCACCGTCCACTTTTACACTTCGGTAATTAATCCCGCTGTTGCCTTTGGCAGAAACGCGGTAGTCCACTTTTAATTCAAAATCATCCGGCATCTGCCCCTGCCAGATGATGAATGAATTTTTTTTCAATAAAGTCTCCGGGGTTACTTCACCGGTAAGTAGGCCATCCTCTACCCGCCAATAAACTGAATCTCCTTTCCAACCATCCAGGTTTTGACCATTAAAGATCGAAACAAAGCTGGTATCCACCGGTCTTTGAGCACATAGCATGGTAGCGTTGATCGATGCACCGACAATTATGAAAAGATATTTAAGCACTGTACAATAGGTTTAATCAGGTATCAGGAATGAGAGTTGAGGGTTGAGTCACTCGTAAATCGTAAATCGATGATTCGTCAATCCACCCTCCTCTAGGGTCTAATCACCGTCCCATCCTTCCTTCTCGTCGTACCCCAGGAATAATCAAAATTGGTCCCTCCTTCCGGAAAAGGAAATTTGGCTGCTATTTTTTCGTCTATATCCATCCCAAGACCTGGTTTTTCCTGGGCATACATATAACCATTTTTGGTTTCCGGACAACCGGGGAAGACCTCCTGGGTATTGGGAGGGAAAACATATCCTTCATGCACACCAAAATTGTAGCTGCACAATTCCAAGGCAAGCTGAGCTGCATGCGCAATGGGAGAAGCATCTCCAGGACCATGCCAGGCGGTACGCACCCCAAAAAATTCACATAAAGCACCAACTTTTCTCGCCGGGCTCAAACCGCCGATTTGAGAAATATGTATACGGATAAAATCAATGAGTTTGTCTTTGATCAATGGCAGGTATTCCTGCTGGGTATTAAACAATTCTCCCATCGCCAGGGGCACTAACGTGTGTTGGCGCAACAAGCGAAAATGTTCATTGTCTTCCGGTGGGAAGGGATCTTCAATAAAAAATGGTCGATAAGGCTCGAGATCTTTACACAACGTCATGGCTGTGGGTAGTGGTATCCTTTCGTGCACATCATGCAAAAGCTCCACTTCTTCACCAAACTTTGCCCGGATATGTTCAAACATCTTCGGAACAGAGCGGGCATAAAGTGCCGGATCGAATATTATTTTAGGGTCAGTAGGACCCGCTTGTTCGGGAGGGAGTCCGACCGAACTCGCTGGAGTACCAGTAGCACCACGCGCGCCATAATTGGCATTGCCTTTTTGGCCCATTTGAATTCTGACATGCCGGTAACCACTGGCAATAGCAGCAGCCACCTTATCATCCAGTTCACTTAATTCAAGTCCTGAACCATGATAATACAGATCGGCTGCAAAGCGTACCTTACCACCCAATAATTGATAGAGCGGCATATTGGCGCGTTTAGCCTTGATATCCCATAAAGCGATATCGATACCGGACATCGCATTAAATAAAACCGGTCCGTTGCGCCAATAGGAGCTGACATAAGATGCCTGCCAGATGTCTTCAATCTCATCGACATTGCGACCAATCAGAAAAGGCTTAAGGTATTTTTCGAGAGCGGTGGCTACCACATAAGCCCTCTGCGTGAAGGTCGAACAGCCAATTCCGTATAAACCGGGTTCAGAGGTCATGACCTTGACCACGACCAGTCTAATACCGTTGGGTGAGGTCAGTATAATTTTGACATCCGTGATTTTCACCGTGCCCAAACCCGTTGTTTTGGGAATGGAGGATTGCGCCAGGATTTCGCGCATGGGCAAGGCCACTGCGGCTGAGGTTGCGACCAGATTTTTAAGCAGGTTTCGCCGTTTCATTTTATGGTTTTTTTTATTGCGTGAAGAAATGGAACCAGAGTAAAATTAAAATACCCTGGATCAAAAGCCTAAATTAATAATCCTTTTGAAGGATAGATCATAATTAATAATATATTTCATTGAAATCTATACCCCGATACTCACAGGTCCAATATCTGGCAGTTTAATGCACCCATTCCATGATTCACCATCAATCAAACCACATCTGCCAATCTCAACCGCTCCCCTTTCCGGGTCAATAGATGTATAATTCCCAAAGCAACCAGGTAGGTAAACCCACATACCGTAAATAAAATATTATACCCGGTGGTGATATTACCCATAGCTTTAAACTGGTCCAATAAATTGCCCACTAAAATCGGAAAAAGGATGCCTCCCACAGCCCCGGCCATGCCACCGATACCTACCACAGAACTCACTGCTTCTTTTGGAAAAAGATCAGAAGCAATGGTAAAAATATTGGTAGCCCAGGCCTGATGAATAGCCACAGCGAGCGATATCAGGGCCACCGCTATCCAGGCTGAATCCGCAAACTGGACCAGGATGATGGATAATTCCACACAGGCAAAAATTAATAAGGCGGTTTTTCGGGCTTTAAGTACCGGCCATCCTTTTCGTATGAGTAAGGATGAAAAAAAACCTCCCCCGATACTTCCAACCGTGGTCGCGGTATAGATGATCATCAATTCGAGGCTGGGTTTTTTGAGGTCGAGACTAAACGTAGATGCGAAATACGAAGGCAACCAAAATAAAAAAAACCAGAATATAGGATCAATTAAAGCTTTACCGGTGATATAGGCCCAGGTCTGAGGAAAGGTGAATAATTTGCCCCAGTTTATTTTTACGGAATTGGTCTGATCTTCTATTTCCTGTCCTTCTATAATCAGATTATATTCTTCACCTGTTAATCTTTTTTGTTTGGATGGGATTTCATAGAAATACCACCAAAAAATCAACCATACAAATCCCAATGCCCCGGTGATCCAGAATACATCTTTCCAGTTACCAAAATTTAAAATCAATGGCACAATCAATAAAGCCATCACCACTCCAACACTCGTACCCGAATTAAATATCCCGGTTGCCAGCCCTCGTTCTTGTTTGGGAAACCACTCTGCAACTGTTTTGACTCCAGCTGGAAAATTACCTGCTTCACCGAGTCCTAAACCTATCCGCGCCAGAGCAAATCCAGTCACAGTTTTTGCTAATGCGTGCAACATTCCCGCTACGCTCCAAATAAGAATTGAAATCGTATACCCCAGTTTAGTACCTATCCGGTCAATTATTCCCCCTGCAATTAATAGACCGATGGCATAAGCTCCAGTAAAGGCCATAACCAAATGGGCATAATCGGTTTCAGACCAGTTAAATTCTTTTTCCAGGATAGGTTTCAACAATCCGATGATTTGCCGGTCGAGATAATTGATACAGGTCGCCAGGAAGATAAGACCAACTATAATCCAGCGGTAGTGACGAATTTTTATTCCTTTCATTCTTTTATTCCTTTCATTCTTTCATTCTTTCCTTCTTTCATTGCATTCACCAACCATGCACCGCACCATCCTTACTAAACAATATCGGATGCGGAAACTTCGTATTCGACGTCACTTCCAGCACAAAATCTGCTTTAGCCGGATTAAATTCTACACCCAGACCGGGTTTAGGGTTGAGGTATAATTTCCCTTCACGGAATAATAAATAATCCTGGTTAAAATATGCAGGTTGTTCGATCCGGCCTCCAACCAATTCAATCAGACAACGGATAGGACTGCTCGATCCCAGGACATGCACCAGGGCGGCGGTAGACAAAGGGCCGGTAAAGTGTGGTATCAATCCCACGTAATGTGTTTCACATAAAGCAGCTATTTTTTTGAACTCAGTCAAACCGCCCGAATTGGGAACGGTGATCCTGCAGTAATCGATCAACCGGTTTTCAATCAATTCATTGATATCCCATCGATCGCCAAATTGTTCACCTACCGCAATAGGCACATTGGTCATTTGGCGGATCGTTTTATATACGCCTGGATTCTCAGACCGGATAATATCCTCAACGAAATAAGGCTGAAGGGGCTCTATAGCTTTACAAATTTTAATTCCTTCGGGCGTATCAAACCGGGTATGCAGGTCAATCGCCCAGTTTCCTTTTCCTCCTACAGCGGCATCCATTTTCTGACAATGCTCAATCGTCTTCTGTGTATGTTCATAAAAATCAAATGGCTCTGGTCCATTTCCTCCTGTCGGTCCGGTACGATATGTTCTCAATCCGGCAGCAATACAATCTTTAGCCCGGTCATATTCATTCGTTGCTTTGGACCCACTGAATCCGGTTGCATAACATTCCACAAAATCCCTGGTGGCCCCGCCTAATAAGTCATACACCGGTACCCCTAGTGCTTTGCCTTTGATATCCCAGAGGGCCATTTCAATCGCACCTACCGCATGCAATTTTTCCCTGCCCGGAGGATAAAACATGCCCCGGTACAGCAGTTGCCAGATGTGTTCAATCCGGAATGGATCCTGTCCGATGATCATTTGGGCGCATTGATCGATGGAGTCTTTAAATCCACCTTCTCCAATACCAGTGATACCACCGTCTGTTTCAATTTCAACTATGCCCCTTGCCTGGTTAAATAAGGGTTTGTTGTAACCCGGTGCACTATAATATCTGATTTTTTTAATCTTCAATTTTGAAGCTGCCGTGTTTCGGTAACCGACAGACCCTTTTAACCCCGGCAAGCCCAGGCCAAATGCTGCGGTACTCAATAGTCCTGACCTGATAAAATTTCTTCTTTCCATGCAGTAAAGTGTTTAAGGTTTAATTGGGTGGTCAATTTAGTTTGTTTTGGGGATTTTTACTGATAAGTCGTACCAATTTCAAGCATTCGAGGTCAGAGTC
>JAWXBI010000003.1:0-7249 GCA_034439915.1 Saprospiraceae bacterium
TATCTGCTTTTTGTTGGCCCTGGGCTGTCAGCCGGTCCCCAAAAATTATCTCGCCCACCAATGGCTGGGGGATGGAGGCAAACAAATCATGGTTTTTGATAACGACAGTACCCTGCAATGGATTATCCATGAAGAACTTTTATCGGATACCTTTCTGGTCCGATACAAACTGAATGAAGGCCCTGACCCCGATCACCTGGATCTCTACGGTTTTACCCGCGGCATCCTGGCAGGCAAGGTCCTCGCCGGTATAGTGGAAATGCATACGGCAGACAGCATATTGCTAGATTTTGAACCCGCTGATTCCTTTGAAGACGTGGACAGCGTAAGGCCTAAAGGGTTTGACCCTGAACAAAGGCGGTTTTTTATCCGAAAAAAATAAATACTGGTTTTAAGTTCACTAACCTACAATTCAGGTTGGTAAACCGCCATGTCATTTGCCCGCAAACACTACTTAAATTTTGGATCGTAACTCCTGACCAAATGCAAAGCGATCGCCCTGGATAACCGGATAACATAGGTAAATGAAATCAAACCCCCCATCACCGCGATAAAAATGGACAAATTGATACCAACGTCGAATACCATATACAGCAACGCAACGATACCCAGCATACCCCAGGAAAACAACCCATACGACACAAACATGGATCCCATATAAAATCCGGGTTCCGGGGTAAAACGCATCCCGCAATGAGGGCACTTTTCTGGCATATCCAGGAATTTGGAAAAATTGAATACCTCGTGGGAGAACATATTGCCTTTTTCACATCTTGGGCACCGGTGAGCGAATATGGCTTTAACTTTATGGATAAATCTGGACATTGATGCCCTCAAAGATAAAAATTTAAACCTTTAACCTGTGCCTACTTCTTCCGAAACTCATCCAAACCGCCTGCGTCTTGAAGCATTTTATGAGGCTTTCAGCAAGCGGGACTTTGATACGATGAACAAAATCTATGCCTCTGATGCCGTTTTTTATGACCCTGTATTTCAACACCTGAATGCCCTGGATGTCCGTAAAATGTGGAAAATGCTATGCTTACGGGGAAAAGACCTCACGGTAAAATACCAGGTAATCTCGGCAGACGACCATATTGGAAAGGCTCAATGGGATGCATATTATACGTTTTCGGGCACCGGCAAAAAAGTAGTCAACCGGGTAAAATCGGAGTTTGTTTTCAAAGATGGCCTGGTCGTAAACCACAGAGATGCATTTGATTTGTACGGTTGGTGCAAGCAGGCGTTTGGGCTGGTAGGCTGGCTTTTGGGCTGGACTCCCTGGTTTAAATCCAAAATAAGGCAACGCGCCAAATCCTCCCTGGACCAATTTACCGGGTGACCTTCACCATTGCCATCTGGTTTTTAACTTATAATTTCGATTAGTTTTCTTCTAAATACAGTTTATTTGCACTTTTTTCCATCATTATGACGATTAATCCTCCTCGAAAACCAGCTTTCAAAGCCACCGACATTCATATCCCCTTTAAAAAATATGTCCTTTCCAATGGATTACGGCTGATTGTGCATGAAGATTTTAAAGCGCCTATTGCAGCAGTAAATGTCTGGTATCATGTGGGATCAAAAAATGAAAAAGAAGGAAAAAGTGGTTTTGCCCATTTATTCGAACACTTGATGTTTAATGGCAGTGAAAATTACAACACGGATTATTTTCAGGCCCTGGAAGCGATCGGCGCCACCGATATGAACGGCACGACCAATAACGACAGGACCAATTATTTTCAAAATATCCCTATTGGGGCCCTGGAACAAGTCCTTTGGCTCGAATCAGACCGCATGGGCCACCTCACCGGGGCAATAGATCAAGCCAAACTGGATGAACAAAGAGGCGTAGTAATCAATGAAAAAAAGCAGGGAGAAAATCAGCCTTATTCCAAAGAAGAGGATTTATTTACGGAAGCCATGTACCCTAAAGGACATCCCTATTCCTGGACGGTAATTGGATCTATGGAAGACCTTAATGGCGCATCCGTGGAAGATGTCCATGCATGGTTTAAAAATTATTACGGGGCAGCTAATGCCGTGATCGTCATCGCAGGCGCTATCAAGGCAGAAGAAGCGCTGGAGAAAGTCAAAAAATATTTCGGTCATATCCCCTGTGGCCCAACCATTTCCCGGCACGAGGTCAATTTCCCCATCCGCACCGGACATAGCCGACAGGAATATGAAGACCATGTCCCTGAGGCTAAGGTATCTATTGCCTGGAACGTTCCTCAATGGGGTACCCTGGAGGCAGCCCACCTTGACCTGATCGCCGCGGTGTTGAGTTCCGGGAAGACGTCCCGCTTGTATAAGCGATTAATTTACGATCAACCGCTGGCTACTTCGGTGACTGCGGTTAATTATTCCCGGGAAATAGCGGGTAATTTTTTTATAGAATGTAAGGTTCGGCCGGGTCAAAATCCGGATGAAATCGAACAAACGATACACACCATCCTTACAGAATTTTTATCTCAAGGGGCCACTGAGGATGAACTCATTAAAGTCAAATCTCAATACTTTTCTTCATTTATTAAAGGAGTAGAACGCATTGGGGGTTTTGGTGGCAAATCGGATGTTTTGGCCGAGAGTGAGATATTTGGTGACCGCCCGGATTTTTTTCATACCTATAATGAATTTCTGGAGTATACTTCTTTAGCCGACCTGAAGGTTACAGCCAACCGATGGCTAAAAGATGGTTCGCACACCGTCATCGCCAAACCTTTTCCAGTCTATTCTACAGAACCGACTCAGGTAGACAGAAAAAACTTGCCAGCCCCGTTATCTACTCCTCCGTCCGCCTTCCCAACCGTTCAGAAAGCCCGATTAAAAAATGGACTGGAAGTGGTTTTGGCCAGCAGATCGGATTCACCTACTGTCGTCATGGGTTTGATGATGCAAGGCGGATTCAGTACTGATAAAATAAGCGGCAAACCGGGTTTAGCATCCATTGCTATGAACATGATGGATGAAGGGACGGCAAATCTCAACGCCCTGGAGATCAGTGAAAACCTCAGTTTATTGGGGGCATCGATCCAATCGATTAATGATATGGATCGAAGTTACCTGACCCTGAACACGCTGAAACAAAGCCTGGAACCCAGCCTGGATATTTTTGCGGATATCCTGTTGCGCCCGTCGTTTCCTCCTTCGGATTTCGACCGAATCAAGTCACTGCAGATCGCCGGTATTCAAAGAGAAAAAACGAACCCGATCCACATGGCGCTGAGGGTAATGCCTAAGTTTTTATATGGCGAAGCCCACCCCTACAACCAACCACTTTCCGGATCCGGCTTTGAAGAAAGTGTAAACCAAATCACCCTGGAGGATGTCAGGCAATTTTATATTACCTGGATTCAGCCCAATCAAGCCACGTTGACTGTAGTCGGCGACCTCGAAATGAAAGATCTGCTGCCCTTACTGGAAGAAAAGATCGGCTCCTGGCAATCCAGTTCAGAGGTCCGTAATTTAATTCCGCTGCCCCAGGACCAGAGTGGAAATATTCTGTATTTGCTGCATAAACCGGAAATTCAACAAAGCGTGTTGATGGCCGGATATACGATCGCACCCTATGGCCAGATTTCAGAAATCGCCAAAGAACCATTGATGAACATTTTAGGCGGAGATTTTACTTCCAGGATCAATCTCAACCTGCGTGAAGACAAACACTGGACTTATGGCGCCCGCGTATTTGTGCGTGACACTATCGGTGCCAGACCATTCATCACCTATACCCAGGTACAGATTGATAAGACCAAAGAATCGATTGAAGAAATCATCAAAGAGTTCAATTGGATCACCGGTGAAAAGCCAATCACACCAGCTGAATTTGAAAAAACCAAAAACAATCAGATCATGGCCTTGCCGGGTATCTGGGAAACCAATGCTGCTGTTTACGCTTCCCTCAATGAATTGATCAAATTCGATTTGCACGATGACTACTGGAAGGATTACAGCATGCGGGTAAGGGCACTGGATTTGAATGAGGTACACCAATTGACTAAAGAACTGGTCTCTGCGGACAAACTCAAATGGTTTATCGTCAGCAATAAGGATGTGGTACTCCCGGATTTAAAAGAGTTGGGCTTTTCTCAAATCATACTGGTCGATGCCGATGGCAATCTAATAGAACAACTCGTCTGATATGCGCATCGGTTATGATGCCAAGCGTTTGTTCCACAACGATACCGGTTTAGGGCATTACAGCCGGACGCTGATACAAAGTCTGCAGAAAGAAGATACTCATTTCAAAGCTTGTTTATTTGATTCTTCTCCGGTGGACAACATGCTTACCGCTCCATTTTTTAATCCGCAAAAATTTCAAATTGTCCGCACCGGCAAGCCCTCCTGGTATTACCGCAGTATTAATTTAAATAAATATATAATCCGACACGATATTCAATTGTTTCACGGGCTGAGTAATGAATTGCCGGTTAATTCGTTGCCTTCTGGTATACCCCGGATAGTCACTGTTCACGATGTGCTGTTTAAATCTTTCGAAGAAGATTTTCCGTGGCACGACCGCTGGATATACGAACTAAAAACCAGGCTGGCTCTCCAGCGCTCAGACCTGGTCATCACTATCAGTGAGGCATCCAAGCGGGACATATTAAAACATTACGACGTCAAGGAAGAGAAAATCCGGGTGATTTATCAATCGTACGATCCCATATTTGATACTGCAGTGATTGCGCATCAGCTCATAGAAACGCGCAACCTATTGAAAGTTCCGTCGACCTATTTGTTGTATGTCGGATCCATCACCCATCGTAAAAATCTAATGGTCATCGTACGAGCCTTACAGAAAATGTCTGTGAGTGAAAGGATTCCACTATTGGTTTTAGGCGAAGGGGGTAGGTATCAAAAACAAATCAAAGAGTACATTCATGCTCACCGGCTGGAAAACTGGGTATATTTTTTGCCGGATTTACCGCGAACACAAATTAGAATACTTTATGCCGGAGCGGAGATGTTGATCTATCCATCCTTAGGTGAAGGATTTGGGTTGCCGGTATTGGAAGGTATTGCAGCGAACATACCCGTAATCACCTCAGACCGGTATTCCCTGCCTGAAGCCGGAGGGGAAGTAGCTTATTATGTTGACCCTTTAAATGCTGAAGCGTTGAAGGACATGATACTTCAGGTTGATCGCAATCCTCATCGAGCAAACTATGAGCAGAGGAGAAAGGAACATTTATCTAAGTTTAGCCGGTCTGCCATCGCGCGAATCTATCTGGACCAGGTTTATGGGCCATTATTGGGATAGGATAGCCCAATGCTAAATCTCAAAGCACTGGAGTTTCAGGCACGGACGCCCGCCCCATCAGGTTTAGACCAACCAATTGCCTAAGCGTCCTCGGTTACCTTTGAGGAGCTTCTTCGGTTACTCTTGAGCGGCCATCGGTTACTCATGAGCGGTCATCCGTTATCCCTAAGCGTCCACGGTTGTCCCATACTTGATGGACCGGGCGTCCTCACCTGGGGATTGTGTAATTTGACCCATACCCTGATTTCCCGGGTGGATTTTATTTTTGAATTTAATAATTTGCTATTTTTAATATAATTTTTTTACACTATGAACATACGTGAAGAATGGAAAATGGAGCACGTCAGTATCAAGAGTCTACAACATATCATTTCTCCATTTGACAATTTATAGCAGTAACATGAGTAAAATTAAAAACCAGGTTTATGGCAGATATCCACCTAAAACCATGTGGATATGCGCCAAAACATGGCGTATATAAACAAGTTGTGCGTCATACTAAAAAACACCATTAAAATGAAAGTGAAATTAGATAATCAAAACATTTTTATCCTTTGTTGGACTTTTTTGATAGCTGTAACAATATCTTGCAATATTCAAAGTCAATCAAATAAGGAAAATCAGATAGTTCAGACTAAAACTGACAGCAAATTGTTGAAATACACAACTGGAGTTCGGTCCATTTTAGAAGATAGTAAAGGAAATATTTGGTTTGGTAGTTACAACGAAGGAGTGTGTTTGCTTCATAATGGAAAGTTTCAATATTTTACTACAGAAAACGGGTTAAGTAACAATCAGGTTAGAAACATTTATGAAGATAAAAATGGCATAATTTGGTTTGAATGTGGAATTGGGTTAAGTAGATATGATGGTAAAGAAATGACTATTTCCAAAGATAGAGATTATAAGGCAAAAAACGAGTGGAAATTTAATGACAGTGACCTTTGGTTTAAAGGTGATGAAACTGCAGGGTACAATAAACTTGAAGGGAATCCAGGGGTGTATCAGTTTGACGGAAAAAACCTTATTTATCGCACATTTCCTGTTAAACCAAAATCAGGGCAAGAGAATATCTATTCAATTTCTACAAATTTTGTAAAAAGTAAAAACGGAATGGTCTGGTTTGGAACGTATGGTGCATTGATTGGGTACAATGGTAAGCAATTTAAAATGTTTAATAATGATTCATTAGGATTTAATGGCACAACCGATTATTTGCATATTCGATGCATAATGGAAGACAGTAAAGGTAATCTTTGGATTGGAAACAATTGCAGTGGCATTTCAATTGGGGGTACCGGAGTATTAAAATATGATGGTAAAGAATTCATCCGTTTTACAAAACAACATCAATTAAGAAAAGAAGACACCAAAGGTAATTCCTTGGACAGAGTTTTTTCGATATGTGAGGACACTTTGGGTAACATTTGGTTTGGAACAGTAGAGTCAGGTGTGTGGCGATACGATGGGCATACTATGAAAAATTTTACCAAAAAAGATGGTCTCGATGGTGACTTAATTTGGATTATTTACAAAAGCAAAACAGGTGAATTGTGGTTTGGCGGAGGTCCCAATGGTGTGTATCGTTTCAATGGCAAGTCTTTTGAACGAAAATATTAACTAAAAGTACGAACGCACAACATCAGTTTGGCAATAGTGGGGCAGACAGTTGTAAATTCAATAGTTGTGCTGCTATTTGGCTTTTGTGCATATGTTGAGCTGACGTTTTTCAAATGCCCCACCATCGTCAAGCCGCTTCCCGTTATAGCCAATGGTAGAGCGACCATAAGACCAGTAACACTTTGTTGGGCGTAATTTTTAAAAACATTTAAAGGACACAGAATGATTACAATTGACAACTATTTGGACAGTCACTACATACACAAAAGTAATTGGTTAAGAGCTGCTGTTTTGGGAGCAAACGATGGTATAATTTCCATTTCAAGTCTTGCCATAGGTGTTGCTGCTGCAAGCTCAACAAGA
>JAWXBI010000004.1:0-5255 GCA_034439915.1 Saprospiraceae bacterium
ATTTATTATTGACTATATAATTATTTCATACATTATATTTTAATATTCATACAATTTCAAACAAATGAATTTTATTTATCATTTATTACTGCCTCTGTTTTTTCTTCAGTCTGATTTTGTGCAAACCGTTTATATAAACGAGAGAAATACCAAGGTCGATCAGGATACTGTAATTAAGGTTTTTAATATAAAAAATTCATCTTTCCGTTCTGCTGTTCACAGTAAGAGTATTAAGAATTATACCCTGCTGCAACTGGATACCCAGGCGTTTCAATCTATGAGAGCAAGGGATCTGGATAAGATGGATTTTGCATTGCCGTTTAACAATTCTATGCTGGAAATTAAACTGACATCCATGCAAATTTTTGACCAAAGTTTTAAAGTTACTACGGATCAGTCGAAAGGCCTGGCAGTGGATTACACTCCTGGAAAATATTATATGGGCAAATTGGTTGGTGATCCAAATTCTATGGTAACATTATCCGTTTATGACAATGAAATCAACGGAGTAATTAGCTCTTCAAAATTTGGAAACCTTAATCTTGGGGTTTCCAACCCTGAAGATCCCAGGGAATATATTTTGTATGGACAGGATGAAATCAAGGACCAGATATTATTTAATTGCAGCACCACCGAAACACCCCTGACGGCACCCGATATAGATGAACTGAGGCCACAAATAGATAAGCAACTGGAGTCGAGGGCCGCGGGCTGTGTAACTATCGATTTTGAATTGACAAATGAAGTCTACAAATACTTTAATAATAACCTCACCGCTTCAACCAATTGGATTACAGCCCTCTTCACAGGAGTAAAAGCGCTTTACCTGGCCGAAGGGATTGACATCAATATCAAAAGTGTGTATGTCTGGACCACGGAAGATGATTATTCCGATGATGTTTCTGCCGCTTTAAGCACTTTAGGAAGCCGAAGAGTAAATGATCCGGCGTTTACCGCAAACCTTGTTCATCTTGTTCGGGGTAAAACCTGCGGTAGCGGGTGCAGCCTGGCAGGCATCGCCTGGCTCAATGTTTTATGCAAACCAAATAATCGTTTTGCCGTAAGTGAACCTATATTTACCTATGATGCTTACCCTTCCTATTCCTGGTCAGTAAATGTCCTGGCTCATGAAATGGGCCACAATATGGGTTCCAATCATACCCATTGGTGTGGCTGGTCTGGTGGTGCAATTGACAATTGTCTGGCTCCGGAAGGATCATGCGCAGCAGGACCCAACCCCGGAGCAGGTGGAGGAACAATTATGTCATACTGTCATAATGTAAATTCAATAGGGATTAAATTTTCAAACGGATTTGGACCTCAGCCAGGTGCGACGATAAGGGCCCGGTACAATGCTGCTAATTGTTTATCCACTACTTGCGGAGGAACAGTGGTTTTACCGACTTGTTCTGATGGAATTCAAAATGGCACTGAAACCGGAGTGGACTGTGGGGGTGGTTGTTCAGCCTGTAACCAGAATTGCCCTACAGTCGGAAATATAAGCCAGGGAAAACCAACCTCACAATCATCAAATTATAACACGGCCAATTCCTATCCTGCATCCATGGCAGTAGATGGAGGTCTTACTGCTTCCAGTTTTAATCATACCAATAATGAAACCCAGCCCTGGTGGCAGGTGGATCTTGGCAATACCTATTCGGTATCGAGCATCCAGCTTACTAATCGTATGGGTTGCAGTTCATGCGCAGGCAGGACAAAAAAATTCAAAGTATTTATATCCAACTCAAGTACAGTGTCTGCATATTCTTCCAGTGGTTCCGTTTACGAATACAACAACGCTTCAGGCCTTGGAGACGGGCAATTATTGACTATATCAAACCTGACCGCTACGGGAAGATATGTGCGGATCTGGGTTGATAATGGCAGTGCATCAGGACCATTGCATTTTGCCGAAGTCCAGGTGATTGGGTGCAGTGGAAGTTTGTGCAGCAATAATCAGACTCCATCCATATCCGTATCGTCTGCCCAATCCAGTTACCATAGAAACAGCTCGTTTACGATGAATGCTACCGCGAGCGATCCGGATGGAAATATCAGTTATGTGGAATTTTATAACGGAAACACGCTGCTCGGTACCGACAACAGCGCTCCATTTACTATTGTGGTGGATCCGGCTTCAGCAAGTTCATATTCGATTACAGGAAAAGCCTTTGACAATTGCAACGGCAGTAAAACCTCTTCTGCCCAGACAATCACCACGACCACCTCTTGTTCAGATGGCTTCAAAAATGGGAATGAAACGGGTGTAGATTGTGGAGGAAGTTGTGCTGCCTGTCCTCAGGGATGCGCAACAACTACCAATATCAGCCAGGGAAAATCAGCCAGTCAGTCCAGCAATTTTTCATCCTCCAACCCCTATCCTGCATCGATGGCAGTTGATGGCAGTGTTGCCTCCTCCAGCTTCAACCATACCAACAGTGAATCTCAGCCCTGGTGGCAGGTCAATTTGGGAGGTAATTCTATAGTTTCTTCCATTGAAATAACCAACAGAACAGGTTGTCCTTCCTGTGCGGGGAGAATAAAAAAATTCAAAGTATTCGTATCAGCAAGCCCGGTGAGTTCTTATAATACTGCTGGACATGTATTTGAATACAATAATGCCTCCGGTTTGAAAGATGGAGAAGTCGTTAAAATCAACAATTTATCGAGTTTTGGCCAATATGCCAGGGTATGGATTGATTATGGAACAACTGCTGGGTATTTACACCTGGCTGAGGTAAAAGTAATGGGCTGTTCCAGCACAATAAACCCTTGCAATTCGAATCAAAACCCAAACGTGACCGTATCCAGTTCTTCTACCAGCTATCCCAGGGGAGGCAGTTTTACAGTAAATGCCACAGTTAATGATCCGGATGGCACAATTTCCAATGTAGAATTTTACAGTGGCAGTACTTTAATGGGATCCGATATCAGCGCACCTTTTAATTATACCATGAGTCCGGCAACAGCTAATTCGTATTCAATATCTGCAAAAGCTATTGATAATTGCGGGGGTACTGACAATTCAAATTCGTTGACCATTTCGACCACGGTTTCCTGTTCGGATGGGTTTCAAAATGGAACAGAGACCGGAGTGGATTGCGGTGGCACTTGTACAGCATGTGCGAGTGGATGTACTTCCAGTATAAATATCAGTCAGGGCAAGACAGCTACCCAGTCTGGAAATTTTGATGCGGCCAATACTTACCCTGCATCAAAAGTAGTGGATGGAAGCACAACAAGCTCCAGTTTTAATCATACTAATCCAACCACCCAGCCCTGGTTGCAGGTTAATCTGGGGGGCAATCATTCCGTAACCAGGATAGAGATCACAAACCGAACCGGCTGTCCATCCTGTGCGGGAAGAACCAAAAAATTTAAGGTTTTTGTAAGTTCTTCTCCGGTGACCACTTATTCATCCGGTGGTTCAGTCTATGAATATAATAATACTACAGGTTTGACCGATGGACAAGTAATCAATATAACCGGCCTTAGTGCCAATGGTCAGTATATCCGGGTATGGGTGGACAATGGAACCTCTTCAAATTATTTACATCTTGCTGAAGTAAGGGTATTCGGTTGCTCGCAGACGGCAGGGGCAGTTGCTACGCTGGAGAATTGGAAACAGCCTACAACAGATGGAGTGTCTAAACTACAGGTCAATCTCTTTCCCAATCCGGTTAAGGATATTGTAAATTTTGAATACTCCATCGAATTAGATGCTGACCTCGATGCTTCGGTTTATGATGTGAGTGGTAGGCGCCTGCTCAACTCAAAAATTACAGATAAAAAACTGGACCTTTCCGTGCTTGAAAACGGAAGTTATTTTATCCATCTGAATTACAAAGGTCAAAAACTGATCAAAAAAGTACTGAAGTTTTAGTAATTGAAGAAACCTGGACAAACATGGATGGTTTGTCCAGCTATACCTGATTCAAACCATCCAGGTTTGTCCGTTATAAATACCAATTCCGGGTTTATCTTTGCACCCTTTTATGATTCATACCGATCTTTTGATCATAGGTGCGGGGCCCTGTGGATTATTTACAGTATTTGAAGCAGGCTTGCTACAGCTCCATTGTCATATACTGGATATTCTTCCCCAGCCCGGAGGTCAGTTAAATGAAATTTATCCCAAAAAACCGATTTATGATATTCCGGGCTATCCGAGTATCCTGGCAAATGAACTGGTAGATAACCTTCTTAAACAAATCGAACCTTTTCACCCGGGATTTACCCTGGGCGAGCGGGCAGAAACCATATTTCAATCAGAGGATAAATTTATCGTAACGACCCATAAAGGAACCCGGATACAAGCTCCGGTCATCGTAATCGCCGGCGGTCTGGGTTGTTTTGAGCCGCGGAAACCCCCGATACCCAATATCGATCAATACGAAGACCGGGGAGTGGACTATTATGTAAAAAACCCGGAGCATTATAACGGAAAAGATCTGGTCATTGCAGGTGGCGGAGATTCCGCCTTGGACTGGGCTATTTTCCTGGCCGGTAAAGCTAAATCCCTCTCATTGATACACCGCAGAAATGAATTCCGGGGAGCCCCGGATTCGGTGGCGAAGGTGAGGGAATTGAATGACGCCGGCAAAATAAAACTCATCACGGAAGCCCAGGTCACTGGGTTGACAGGCCAGCGTTCACTGGAAACAGTGATCATAAAGCATGACCGGGATGGTGAAATGGAAATACCCTCGGATTATTTTATACCGCTTTTTGGGCTTACTCCAAAACTAGGTCCAATAGCGAGTTGGGGATTAAACCTCGAACAGCAGGCTATTGCAGTGAATACCCTCGATTACAGCACAAATGTGCCAGGAATCTATGCCGTTGGGGATATCAACACCTATCCGGGGAAATTAAAACTGATTTTGTGCGGATTTCACGAAGCCACACTGATGGTTCAATCTGCCTTTAAACGGATATATCCGGACAAAAAGCTGTCTTTTAAATATACTACAGTGACTGGCATTCAGGGATTTGATGCGAGTAATAAAACAAGGCTTTAAACAGCGATTATCGGTATGAGGTAAGGAAGGAGTCCTGTTTTTGGAAGTTTCTTAAATTCCATCTTTTTGTATGCTTATTTCAAACCGGATTCTTGTGTCCACTTTGGGTGTCCCAGGGTTTTTAAGGGTAGAAAATCTCTTTTGTCGCCCGTAATGTGTATAAAGAGTTAGAAAGATCACTGAAGGGGAAAAAACTGCATTAAGCCCGGTAAAAATCCAAAGCAACAAGAAGTC
>JAWXBI010000005.1:0-10235 GCA_034439915.1 Saprospiraceae bacterium
AACTGCATATGTTCCATTAACAGAATATCAGTTTGTGGACCAGAAAAGAAAAAAAATTGCTGCAATGAAACGACTAATTACTAAATTTGAAATCACAACTGACGACCTTAACTTGCAATTGTAAATCAACGAGTTATGGAACGTTAGTCATAATGTGGACAGGCCAAGGAAGACAACTAACGAGTGATATTTCAATTACAAAGATTTTTATGTACAAGGTCTGACAAACTCGTTTCTGAAAAACAAATGATGGTAGTCAAATGATAACTGGGCTAACAAAATTGAATTTTTAAAAGACTTATAAAATCGATATTTGATTTACATTCACAAGATTTATTCTTTATTATTATGAAACTACGAGTGTCCTTAAGGCAAGATATTTTTATCATGTTAATACTGCTAGTATTGACTATAATTTCAATCCAATGCAAGAGTAAGCCTGAACTTGGTTCTGAAGAACACATCAAACAGGCAACAGCAATTGTTACTGATGATTATTTGACACATGCGGACAATACGCCAGAAAACTGGGTAACATACGGAAAGAACTATGCGGAAGATCGTTTCAGTTCACTAAAGCAAATCAACAATGAGAATGTGGGAAGACTTGGTCTGGCTTGGGCGTTGAACCTAAAGACAACACGAGGCATTGAAGCTACACCTTTAGTTGTAGACGGAATTATGTTTCTCACCGGTCCATGGAGTAAAGTCTATGCAGTGAATGCACTAACCGGAAAAATGATCTGGACCTACGATCCTGAAGTGCCCGGAAAATATGGCGAGAAAGCCTGCTGTGATGTGGTGAACAGAGGTTTGGCTTTATATAAAGGAAGCGTTTTTTTAGGGACTTTGGACGGACGATTGATTGCCTTGGATGCTTCTAATGGCAAACCTATTTGGCAAGTGCTCACCGTTGATACTACTAAATATTACACTATCACAGGTGCCCCAAGAATTGTGAAAGGGAAAGTGATCATTGGAAATGGAGGGGCAGAGTTTGGAGTACGGGGATATATCACTGCTTATGATGCGATAACTGGTAAACAGCAGTGGCGGTTTTACACTGTGCCTGGAGATCCATCGAAACCATTCGAATCAAAGGCCATGGAGATGGCCTCCAAAACATGGTCAGGTGAATGGTGGAAATATGGAGGTGGTGGAACAGCCTGGGACGCAATGGCTTTCGACCCTGAACTTAATTTGTTTTATGTTGGCACTGGTAATGGTTCACCATGGGATTGGTTCCATAGGAGTAACGGTCAAGGTGATAATCTGTTTCTTTCTTCCATCGTGGCACTCAACCCTGACAATGGCGAATATGTGTGGCATTATCAAACCACGCCCGGAGATGATTGGGATTATACGGCAACCCAACATCTTATTCTTGCTGACATTAAAATTGAAGGTCAACCAAGAAAGGTAATCATGCAAGCACCCAAGAATGGTTTCTTTTATGTTCTTGATCGAACAACTGGGAAACTAATTTCAGGGGAACCTTATACCTACATGAATTGGGCTACTGGCATTGATAAGACTACCGGCAAACCCATCGAGACAGATTCCAGCAGATATAAAAATGAAAACAGGGTCATTTCTCCCGGCCCTCCAGGTGGGCATAATTGGCAGCCCATGGCATTTAATCCATTGACGGGATTGGTATATCTGCCCTCTCATATCAATTCCTTCCCTTACGGAGGTGATTCAAAATGGAAGTATAATGACAAAGGCTGGAATATTTCCATGCCCAAAGTTGATCTTCCAACAAAGGCAGATTTGACTTCACCTGAAAATATGGATCAAGGACAATTGCTGGCATGGGATCCCAAAACTCAAAAGGAAATCTGGAGAGTGAATTATCCGGCAACTTACTGGAATGGCGGAGTAATGACATCTGCTGGGAGCCTCGTTTTTCAGGGAACAGGTGATGGTAAGTTTGTAGCCTATGATGCTGCTAATGGGAAAAAACTTTGGGAAACTGATCTTGGTTCCGGTGTGATTGCTCCACCCATTACCTTTATGATTGATGGGAAACAATATGTATCCATTGCTGTTGGCTGGGGTGGAAATCCAGGTAACCGGGTTAGGTTCACCAAAGAAATTTATTCTGGCACGATATACACATTCGCCCTGGATGCAAATCAGGCTTATCCGCAATTCAATACGCACAGGTCCACGGAACTCATTCAACTTCCGGTTTCTGCATCAACTGCTGAAATCAGCAATGGTCGAACTTTGTACGATTCCAATTGTCGCACCTGTCATGGCAGGATGGGTGATAACGGTGGTTCCATACCCAACCTAACCTTTTCCAGTGAAGGTACGTTTGGGATTATGGAAGACATTGTATTGAAGGGAATGTACCTGACCCTAGGGATGCCCAATTTTTCAGGTCGACTTAGTCAAAAAGACTTGATGAACATTAAAAGTTATATCCTTAATTCAGCCAATGAAATACGAACAAAACATAAATGATAAGTAACAAAAATACGGACTAGAAGTGAAGTGAAAGCCACACAGCCACCAACTAAATGTTTATACTATTGTGCGATGAAGTGTATGTTTAAGTTTTTATCTTCGTTCAATGTTTGGTCACTCCCATTTGCTTCGCGCCATCGGGGCAGGCAGTGGGACAGTTTAGTATTTCAAAGTCCCGCAACGGCATAAACACAAACGTAATCAGAAAAATCCAAAGAAATACACACCATCCAATCAATGATCGAAGAGAATGCATCGAAAAAGAGCAAAAGTATGAGCTTCAAAAATTTAAACTTTTCATTTTTAAGAAAAAATTATATTATATTTCTTTTCCTTTCTTTTCTTTTATAGGCTTGAAGTCCAAAAATGAATGTCAAAGGGCTTAAAGCAATGTGGATAAAGTAGTCTCTGAAACCTGTGACATAATAGTGACTCCATTTGATCGGGATGGTGTGGGTGAAATTAAAAACAATTAGGGAGAAGAGAAAGCCTAATCCTGATCACCTTAGACCCTTTCGACCGGATATTAAATAAGGCGGATCAGAATTTTATTTATACTTTTAATGCCCTAATAAATACAAAACCAATTATGAAATATTATTATCTGATACTGCTCCTGGGTATTTCCATGGTAGCATGTAAAAGCAAAGAAAAACCTGCAATGGATTCATCAATGTCTGCCACCCCGGCAGCCTCGGCAGCCCCCACAATTGACTCCACCCATATGGCAAAACTTTCAGATGAAGAAAAAGCCAATGGCTGGCAGTTGTTATTCGACGGACTCTCCACCAAAGGGTGGCATAAGTATGGTGCAGAAGCCCCTGGTCAGGCCTGGAAAGTAGTAGAAGGCAGTTTGATGCTGGATGCCCGCAATAAAGCCAATTGGCAATCCCAGGGCGGTGGTGATCTGGTGACGGATGGAGAATTTGAAAATTTTCACCTCAAACTGGAATGGAAAATCGATACCTGTGGCAATAGTGGAATCATATTTTTTGTTCAGGAAGACACTGCCAAGTATAAATATGTATGGCATACCGGGCCCGAAATGCAGGTACTGGACAACAACTGTCATCCGGACGCAAAAATCAAAAAACACCGTGCCGGCGATTTATATGATCTGATCAGCAGTACCAAAGAAACGGTCAAACCCGCTTTGGAATGGAATCAGGCTGAAATCGTCAGCCAGGCCGGGGTTTTGGATTTGTATCTCAATGGTGAAAAAGTGGTAAGTACCAGTGTAACCGATGCAAAATGGAAAAAGCTGGTCGGTGGCAGTAAGTTTAAAACCATGCCTGGTTTTGCCGCCATCGCCCGGGGTAGTATCTCACTCCAGGACCATGGAAATACGGTATGGTTTAGAAATATTAAAATCAAATCGCTTTAGTAGTGAATAATTTGACTAAGCCTGTAATGAGGACCATGATCCTTATTACAGGCTTGTTTTTTTTTATTGGATTTCTTTCCACTTGCAAATCAAAACTGACCCTAAGTTGATTGAACATCAGGCTCCGTTAATTCATCGCATTGGTTTTGGTTCCTGTGGTTCACAGGAACTTCCCCAACCCGTGCTTGACCTTGCTGTTTCTAAAAACCCAGATTTATTCATCTGGCTGTGAGATAATATTTATGGAGACAGCGAAGTATTGGATACACTAGATGCCAAATACATAAGACTGGCTTCCAAAAAAGAGTTCCAAAACCTTTCGGCTACTTGTCCGATGATCTCAACCTGGGATGACTATTAATATGGAGCAAATGATGCCGGCAGGCATTACCCGCTGAAACTTGAATCTAAAGAATTGTTTTTAAAATTCTGGAATATCCCTAAGGAAGACATACGCCATCAAAGGGAGGGGATCTACACCAGTTATTATTTCCAGGATAAAAAAAACACCCTGCAAATTATAGTATAGGATATGCGTACTTTCCGGGATGACCTGAGATTATACAAAGGTGAACCGGTCGACACCAGCCGTTTTTTTTATGCTCTGGATTACCTGCCTTACGAAACAACGGATTCAACCTTACTGGGTGAGGATCAATGGAACTGGCTGGAAAAACAACTCTCGGTGCCGGCCGATATGAGGATAATTGCCAGCAGTTCCCAGTTTGGTATCACGTTTAATGGATATGAAGCCTGGGCTAATTTTCCACACGAACAAAAAAGGTTCCTCGATCTGGTTAAATCAACCCGGGCCAATGGAGTGGTGTTTATTTCAGGTAATGTGCATTACGCTGAAATTTCAAAATTAAATCAACCTGGCTTGTATCCTATTTACGATGTCACGGCCAGCGGTATCACCTCCACTTGGGATTTTGCTACGCCCAATGACAACCGGATAGATGGCGCAGTAATGGAAAATCATTTCGGATTGCTGGAATTAAATTGGGAGGCTGCCAACCCTCAACCCTCAACCCTACCTATTGATCACGTTTTTAAATTTAGGCCTTTTGGGTGTAAGGTCCCCGAGGCGTTCTTTTTTCCTGTTTTCATAATCTGTAAAGTTGCCTTCGAAATAAACGACTTGTCCATCGTCTTCAAACGCCAGGATATGGGTTGCCAATCGATCGATAAACCAACGATCGTGGGAGATCACCAAAACAGCACCGGCAAAGTGTTCAATAGCTTCTTCCAGGGCCCTCAAGGTATTGATGTCTATATCATTCGTAGGCTCATCGAGCAGGAGTACATTGCCTCCATCTTTGAGCGTCATCGCCAGGTGCAGTCGATTGCGCTCACCCCCGGAGAGGACTCCCACCTTTTTCTGCTGATCACTTCCGGTAAAATTGAAGCGGGCGAGGTAAGAGCGGGCATTGATTTCCGTCTTGCCAATTACGATGATGTCATTGCCTCCGCTGATTACATCGTAAATCGATTTTTCAGGATTGAGATCTTTATGGGTCTGGTCTACATAAGACAGATGGACGGTGTCCCCCAGGACTACCTTTCCCTGATCCGCCTGTTCTAATCCCATAATGATCCTGAACAAAGTACTTTTTCCAACCCCATTAGGTCCTATAATGCCGACCACCCCGTTTTTGGGAATTGAAAAATTAATATGTTCAAATAGCACCCGATCTCCATAGGCTTTTCCAAGGTCTTGAGTTTCGATGACCACATCGCCTAATCGGGGTCCGGGAGGAATGTACAACTCCAACGTGGCTTCCTTTTCCTTTACTTCTTCACTCAGGAGTTTGTCATAGGCATTGAGGCGGGCCTTGCCTTTTGATTGACGAGCCTTTGGTGACATGCGTACCCATTCCAGTTCACGCTCCAGGGTTTTGCGCCGTTTGGTCTCCTGTTTTTCCTCCATTTCCAGGCGTTTGGCTTTTTGTTCCAGCCAACTGCTGTAGTTACCTTTCCAGGGAATGCCTTCACCCCGGTCCAGTTCCAGAATCCATCCGGCCACATTATCCAGGAAATAACGGTCGTGGGTCACTGCGATTACAGTGCCTTGAAAATTTTGGAGATATTGTTCCAGCCACAAAACGCTTTCTGCATCCAGGTGATTGGTGGGTTCATCCAGTAATAAGATATCCGGATTACTCAATAACAGGCGGCAAAGTGCCACCCTTCTTTTTTCTCCTCCGGACAAAACTTTTATCAATTGGTTTTCCTCCGGACAACGGAGGGCTTCCATAGCTGTATTTAATTTATTGTCCAGTTCCCAGGCATTTTCATGATCGAGTTTGTCCATCAGGTCGGCTTGTTTCTCGATCAGCTTATTCATTTCTTCATCTTCTAAGGGTTCAGCCAGTCGATTACATACGTCCTCGTATTCTTTCAACAATGCCACTACCTCATGTACACCTTCTTCGACTACCTGTCTGACCGTCTTATCCTGATCCAGGGCCGGTTCTTGTTCCAGCATGCCTATTTTATAGTCTTTATCAAAAATGACTTTACCCTGATAATTCTGATCTGCTCCGGAGATGATCCGCAACAGGCTGGTTTTACCCGACCCGTTGAGACCCAGGACGCCAATCTTTGCTCCGTAATAGAAACTGAGGTAAATGTTTTTAAGGACTTGTTTATTTGGAGGGTAGATCTTATTGACCCCTTCCATGGAAAAAATTATTTTTTCACCTGCCATTGTTTGTTGAATTGGGGCGCAAAGATGCGGAAAAGAGCTGAAGTAAAAAAGAAAGGTTATAATTCTGCCGGGAGGACCTCTCTCGGAAGATTTAATTTACACTTTAATAGATGACCAGTTTTTTCTGAAAAACCATTTTCCTGCCATCGAGCAAGCTGAGAATATATACACCAGGTATTAGGTCCGGGAGTTCAATGGAGTTAATATTGGACCCTTTTTCGCTTAAGATTAACCTGCCCTGGAGATCGTGGATTAGGACTTGTGTGATGACCACCTTCTGGGCGAGGATATTTATGGATTGACCTTGGCGGCCGGGGTTTGGATAGATGGCCGCAACCCGGTCACCCAGACTAAACAGGTTTATGGTATCCCGGATTAACTTACCATTATTTAGTAGTATGCGGAGTACAAACCGGTTTATCCCCTCTTCCAGGGAGACATCCAGCGAATAGGCGGTCAATACAGGATGGTTTTGATTTAAGACGGTAATCAGGTCTGTTGAAGTAACCTGATCTATTGCCAGGTTTTTGATATCAAACCCTGTCCCTAAGCTCAAAATCAAATTTGCTTTTACCTCAGTTATCTTTTGAGCGAGAAATTGTTTTACATAACAGCTTACTCCCTGATTTTGGTAGTTCATCGAAGGGTATCTTGTCCCTGCATATTTATTTATCACCGGTCCAATTGCAATAAAGGACAGAGGCTGAATTTTAAAAGAATAAAAAGTATCTTCTGTTTCTCTGACCACTTTCATTTGTCCCGAGTCGGGGAGATAAACCTGGTAACGGTCGATCCCAGGCATACGATCCCAATAAACCGCTACACTATCCCCGCAAACAAATCCTACCTGCAGGTTTAACTCCCTGGTCACCATACTTTTTGTAGTATAAATTTGATCGCCAATGAGGTGCCTCAGAAAAATCACGGCATTGGTATCGGGCACCACCCATTGCCATGACCCGTTTTCCAAATCAATCGCCCGATGAATAGTATTCCAACGCTGACTATCCAGGCTGTACTCCAGATTTGAAGTGGTGTTATTCTCAAAGCTTGAAATCCATCTCAGGGTATTGGTTTTTCCAGCCTTCAAGATATCTTTGGCCTGTGGGAAAGTCCAGGTCATCTGGTCCCGAATCTCCCAGTCATAAGCAATGGCATAGTTTTGTGACCCCTCTTTCAATTTACCGCTTACACTGACCTGGATTAATCCTGCCGGAGGGTATTCCATTGTTATTTGTTCCGCTGTATTGACATGGTCGACTCCGCGGATGGCTGGCTTGGACAATGAGTCTTTATCCGGGTGGATGCTCAGAATCCAGGGATAAATCGACATTCCGGAAAGCGGATCTGTAACGACCAGGTCAAGATCATTTCGCATTACATGATCTGCAAAAAGGGTTCCTGGCTGTTCCTGCCACACCAGGGTGAACTTGAGGTTTTTGACTTTATCCGGAATAAGAATGGAATGTTGATTGTTTTGGCCCTGAATTAACTGATCCAGAATATACCTTCGGGATATGGTCGTTTTTAATGCATGTAAAACATTCAGTTTCCCATAGCCGTTGCCATAATCCGGGCCTGGGTTTCCCAGGTCCAAAGCGCAATTGATGAGTATGGCCTTGGTTAAAGCAGCGGGAGGCAATTCGTTGTTATGGTCTTTTTTATACACCTGTTGTATCAATGAGGCAGCACCGGTAACCAGGGCGGCAGCCCCGGAAGTCCCTTCAATACCAAAGGCCACCATTTCAGGCTTGATCCTCCCATCGAATGCGGGCCCCCTGGAGCTTCGGCTCTCTAATACATCCATGGAATCTATAGCTCCAACCGAGAGGGTATTTTTCGACATTTTAAAACTACCGCTCAAATTGGCATAGCCCTGGATTCCATTGTATTTTCCGCTTGTACTGCTTTCGCCCCCCTGATTTCCACTGGAAAACACATGCAACAAAGAGGGGTTGTTCCATACGCTCAGGTCAAAGGCATAAGCTTCGGGGCTGTATTCATTGTTGATTTCAACTCCATAGGAATGATTTTGAACCGTGGTATTGCTTCTGGAATAAAAATCCCCGGTATCGGGCAGAGGCAGAACAAAACCCGATGAGCTCAATTCCAGTTCCGGGGCAACACCAGTAGAAGAAGGGGCCGTATTGCCCCGGCCACCGATCAAGGTAGCCATGATAGTGGAGTGGGTTTGGACCACTGGCAGTTGGGTAGGAGAATATCGATAGGCCGGGCGTAGGTCGATATCTGTGGTATCGAAAAGAAATTCTTTGACCGATGCCCGAATACCCTGGCCAAGTTCATCGGGAAATGTCTGATGGGCGGCATTGATGTAATTCACGGTGGCGTCCATTCTTTTGATCCAAAGTTCTTCGTGTGGCGCAGGGCACCGGTATACCTGCCATTCCGGGTGATCCGATAATTTGATTTCACGCATTGGTGTAAAATAAACCAGTAAAAAAGTATCCAGCGGATACTGATTCAAAATCCGGCAATGGAGGGATTGCAATACAGGCACGATATTTTCATGGCGACCGGAGACGAGTTTATATACGGTATCCTTAAGCAGGTATTGACCGGTTAAACGATTTGAAGGGGATTGAGCACCAATCGAACCGGGACCCAAAAGGCAGATTAATACGGACCAAAGTACTCCAGCCTTTTTTAGTGTAATCATTAAAATGCGAAAGAATTTGGCAAAGGTGATGCTTTGTATTAAATTGGGGACGTAATTAAACCTACAACGAATTTTATTTCAAAAAGTCCTCTTTATACTAATTTAGTAACCTAAAATAATTAATTCTTTAAAATAATTACCAATGAGACTCATTAAATTAACTGGTTTTTTGATGGCTTTATTTATTTTTTCCTGCCAGCCTGAATCAGGGGTTACTCCCTCTGAAGAAGAGCTGACTGGTATTTCTGCAGAAATAAAAGCCAAAATCATCAATCTTGGATTTAATCCCAAGGATTCTTACAAAGTGGAAGGCGGGTATATGATAGAGGGAGATATCTTTCTTACCGATGAAGACCTGGTATCCCTTCCCAACCATAAATTACCTATCCTGGAGCAATACCGCACAACCAACTTGGTGAGTGTGACCGGCACCAGAACGATCACAGTCAGTCTTGCAAACAATCTTTCTACCATCTCGAATGCTTTAAATGAAGCCATTGCGCGATATAATGCTGAACCATTGACCATAAAATTTCAACGAGTAAACAATAATGGCAATATCAAGATAACTAAAGCACCCTTTTTTGCGCAATACCTGGCATCTGCGGGTTTTCCCTCCTCTACCGGTAATCCGTACAGCAGTATTTTATTTAACCTCAGTGCTGTGAATGGTCAATCTCAGGGCACTGTGGCATCTATACTCGCTCATGAAATGGGGCATTGTATTGGATTCCGGCACACCGATTATTACAACCGCGCCATCAGTTGTGGCGGGTCTGCGTCCAATGAAGGTAATGGAGGTGTGGGTGCCATAATCATCCCGGGGACTCCATCTACAGCCACACTTGCAGCACAATCCTGGATGCTTTCCTGTATCGCTTCAGGTCAAGACCGGCCATTTAATAATGATGATAAAACTGCCTTAACCTATCTGTATTAACCAGATCAGAAATTATAAAAAAAGGATTGACGGATGACCTGTTCAATCC
>JAWXBI010000006.1:0-48364 GCA_034439915.1 Saprospiraceae bacterium
AAAAACAATACTATAACATTGAACCAAATTTTAGATAAAAAATATGGTGTAAAAGGTCATCCAAAACGTGAAGAATGGGAGCAACAATTTGAAGCGTTCAGGCTGGGTATTCTACTGGAAGAAGCTCGAAATAAACTTGGCCTGACACAGGAAGAACTTGCTGCCAAATGTGGAACTAACAAATCCTATATTTCTAGAATTGAAAATAATGCCTCTGATATCAGACTTTCGACGCTTATGAAAATTATTCAGCAGGGACTTGGAGGACACCTAAAACTCACGCTTCAGCTCTGATGTAAAAATCCATAACATACCTAGGAACATTTGTTAATACACCATTGCGGTTCCTCTGCATTGAAATTTTTTGGGTGTCTGATCAATTCACCCTTCAACACCTCAAGCATATTGTGCAATGATCTTTTCAGCCAGCTCTTTTCCTATAGCCGACTGGGCCTCACGGGTCGATCCTCCAATATGAGGGGTAACTGAAATTTTCAAATGGTTCATCAAAGCCTGATCCGGTTGCGGTTCGTTTAAAAAAGCATCTATCCCGGCTCCACCGAGATGGCCACTGTCCAGAGCAGCAATCAGGGCTGCTTCATCGATGGTGCCACCTCTTGCGGTATTGATAATACAGGCTCCTTTTTTCATTATTTCAAATTCTTCTTTACCCAATACCGGTTTTTCCCCGGAAGGGACGTGCAAAGAAATAAAATCGGATTGGGTCAATAATTGGTTCAGGTCCACGGTATCAATAGGGACTGCCAAACTTTGATCCATTATTTTGATCTGGAGCAGGGCTGATTTGATGACCGGATCGACTGCAAGTACCTTCATCCCTATACCCAGCGCCATCTTGGCTAATTCCTGGCCTATACGTCCAAACCCCAAAATCCCCAGTATCTTGCCTTGCAGTTGAAATCCGGAGGAGTAATTTTTCTTAAGGGTATTAAAATCTGCCCCGGATGCACGGAGTTGAAAATTGGATTGCTGGACCATCCTCGCCAGGGCAAACATATGGGCGATAGCCAGTTCCGCCACAGCCCGGGATGACGCGTTGGGCGTGTTAATGACGGTGATGCCTTTGGATTTTGCATAGTCCACATCGATATTGTCCATGCCCACTCCACCCCGGGCAATGATTTTTAGGTGGGGACAAGCATCGATCAGATCCTTCCGGACTTTGGTGGCGCTTCTCACCACGATGATATCGTAGTTTTGTAAGGCTTCGGCCAGATTGGCTTGTTCAACCTTATTGGTATCCACTATAAAACCGGCAGCTTCCAAAGCGGATTTGCCATCGGCCTCGATACCGTCGTTAGCCAGGATTTTTTTATGCATGTTTCTTTTTTAAGTCTGCAAATAACGAGCTATTTGATGAGAAAAAGAAACGGGTGATCTAAACAAAACCCGGCTGACCTTTGCTTACTGAGGGGCTTTTTTGGGCAATTGGTTTTCCAATTCCTGGACCTTTTGTTTGAGCATAAGGTTCTCTTTAATCAAAGCTTCGATTTGTTTTTCTTTCAGATCCAGGGATATTTGATATTCCTTTTCTAATTCAATGGGATTGGTGCCCGGAACCGGAACGGCTTCAGGAGTCTTTTTATCCACCTCACGGGCAGAAGATCCGTTGAATACGGCAATGCCTTTAGAAAATAAATTTTTTATGTTTTGTATACCGTCCTGTCCATGATAATAAGAAGCCCCCAGGTAAGCCAGTGGAGCTAAAATGATAATGAAAAGGAAGAACCGGAAACAACCTGTGGTTTTATAGGGTTTTGACATGTTTTTTTATTTATACCTATCAAAATTAGTCCGGCACGGCAAGCGAATAAATTAAAATCTATGAATCATGGATATTATCCGACAGACCTTGTAAATCAGGAAATTTTACTCCACCCGGGAGACTGGGCTTCCTGAATTTTTAAATACTGAAAGAGCAGTTTGTTTTCAGGATGACCAAGCCCGGGATCGCGGTCCAGAATTTTAGTGACCAGGGTTTGAGCTGCTGTGAGAATAGGTAAATCGCTGGCCAGGTTGACCAGTTTGAATTCAATACCCCCACTTTGCCGGGTACCTTCCATATCCCCTGGTCCCCGGAGATCGAGGTCCACCTCTGCAATTTTAAACCCATCGGTAGTCTCACACATGGTGGATAACCTGGTCCTGGCTTGAGTGGAAAGTTTGTATCCACTCATCAACAAACAATAGGATTGATCAGCACCCCTGCCTACCCGGCCCCGGAGTTGATGCAACTGGGAAAGCCCAAACCGCTCTGCATTTTCAATCATGATCACCGCGGCATTGGGCACATCCACGCCCACCTCGATCACAGAGGTCGCCACCAAAATCTGGGTCTTACCCTCACTAAACCGCTTCATTTCGTCTTCTTTGTCCTCGGGCTTCATCCTGCCGTGGATAACCCCGATTTGGTAGCCAGGTCTGGGAAAATGTTGCAATAATCGTTCATAACCGTTCTGGAGGTCCAGGAGATCCAGCTTTTCTGATTCTTCGATCAATGGAAAAACGATATAAATCTGCCTGCCTTTGGCCAGTTGGTCTTTCATAAATTGATGGACCTGGGGACGGCTTTTTTCATAATAGTGCATGGTTTTAATGGGTTTGCGACCAGGTGGAAGTTGATCAATCACCGAGACATCCAGGTCACCGTAGTACACCATACTCAAGGTCCTTGGGATGGGGGTTGCCGTCATGACCAATATATGAGGCGCCACTTCCTGGTTTTTTTGCCACAGGTTGGCTCGTTGTGCTACACCAAATCGATGCTGCTCGTCAATCACAGCCAGTCCAAGATTTTGAAACTGGACCGGATCTTCGAGCAAGGCATGGGTTCCTATCAATATCTTTATTTCACCTTGATGAACCAACCGGAGTAATTCTTTCCTTTTGGCCCCTTTGATATTGCCGGTAAGTAATCCAATAGGCAGGCCCAACCCTTTAAGCGCTTTGGAGACAGAAGCCAGATGTTGCAATGCAAGGATTTCCGTTGGGGCCATGATACATCCCTGATAACCATTGTCAATGGCCAAAAGAATTACCATTAAGGCTACAATGGTTTTGCCAGACCCAACGTCCCCTTGCAATAATCGGTTCATCTGAGAACCGGAAGCCGTATCGTGGCGGATTTCTTTAATTACCCTTTTTTGAGCCTCAGTCAGCTCAAATTGGAGGTTCAAACGGTAAAAATCATTAAAAAAATTACCTACACGGGAAAATACCGGCCCCTTGACATGCTCTTTGCGAAACGTCTTAGACGAGAGTACCTTCAATTGCTGAAAAAAAAGTTCTTCAAACTTTAACCGGTAACTGGCCATAGCCAACTGCTCGGGGTTCTGTGGCAGATGGATATGCTTGAGCGCATCATACCGGTCAATCAGGCGCATAGCTTTAATCAGGTAATCCGGCAGGTTTTCGGGGATACTGGAGCGGTGCAAATGCTCAAGCAGGTGCAGGATACATTTCCTTCTGGTTTTATTGTCCAGCCCTTTTTGGTTCAGTTTCTCCGTGCTGCTGTAGATGGGCTCAAGCCCAGGATGCCGGCTCATTTCGGTCACCAGTTCCATCTCAGGATGAGCCATGGAAAAAGAATGTCCTGCATTGGATATTTTCCCAAATACCAGATACTCCTGCCCGGGTTTTAGGCTTTGTTCGAGCCAGTTGGCACCCTGGAACCAGATCAGTTGAAGGATCCCTGTACCGTCCTGTAAACTGGCTTTTACCCTTCGTTGGAATTTTGAACCGGAAAAATTTAAAGCGGATAATTTTCCTTTGACCTGGACCGGTTGACCTTCATTTCTAATCTGACCGATGGGAACAATGATGGATCGGTCGATATGCCGGAAAGGAAAAGTAAACAACAAATCCTGAAAGGTAAATACCCCCAATTCCGTCTTAAGCAAATCGGCTTTTACAGGTCCTACGCCTTTTAAATATTCAATTGGACTTTTTAAATAATCAGGCCGCTGCTGCACTTTTTGATTTAAAAATACAAGCTTAAAGATAGTTTAAATCGGGACGGTGATTTGCTTCGTTGGCGTGTGTATGACAAATTGCAGGTTTTTGGATTTTTTTACAAGAACTGGAAGCCCGCCTGTCGGCGGACAGGGTTTGAAACCTCATTAAACCAGGTAAAAACCCTGTCCGTCTTGGCCAGGCGGGCTTCCAGGTCTCGTTTTATTCAAATTCTTTAAACCTGCAATTTGTCATATACCCTCGTTGGTATGAATTTATACATCCGTTACAATACACCTATCTTTGTAGCCTATTTTCAACAGATTTTTAAAATAATCCGTCCATGGATTCAAAAAGACAACAACAGGTGGCAGAACTTATCCTGCGCAATTTTTCCTATGTATTACAGCAGGAAGGATTTTATATATATGGTAAATCACCCTTAGTGACCGTTACCTCCGTTAAAGTAGCTACGGATCTGCAACTAGCCAGGATTTACCTGAGTATTTACAATACAGAACAAAAAGAATTGGTCCTGGCCAAAATCAGGGAGAATGAATACAAACTCAAGCAGGAAATGTATCATAGGTTGCGGAAACATCTGAGGCGTATGCCTTCGTTTGAATTTTTTATCGATGAGACCCTGGATGAAATGTATCGGGTAGAAGAATTATTTCAACGACTGGAAGCCAATCAACCCCCTAAAATCAGTGAAGGCGCTGACCCTGTTTAACTCATTTTGGAGATTGGTAACTGGCGATGAGGGAATCAAAGAATTTTCGCCCGTCAGGTGAAATTAAACAGGTACCCACTGGTTTTTTATGTTCAATCAGGGTAAAATAGGCGCAGCTCGTGCCCTGGACATGAATATCAGCTTCCCGGATGATCTTGCCTTTTGACTGTATAGACAATCTGCCGATCGCAGGGCAATTCATCGCAGAGGGTTTCCCGTCCACGGTCAAAAATTGAGTTGTTTGCTGGATCGAAGCCTTATCACCTTGACTGACACTGATATCCATTTGATAAAATATAAAATCAATAAAATCAGCTTCACTGGCCAGATTTTGGATATCGGACAAGGTCAGATAGCTGGGGATTTTCTCTAACAAATCTTTAGGCACCGGTGAAGTGCCTGACTTGCAGGCAAGCAGGAAAACGAAACTAAGGCTGAGCATTGACACTTTCATTAGGTCAAAAATACTCAGAAATGATAAAAGAAATCTAATGAGAGAAAATACCCTTTCATCGAATTGATGGTTTTTCGTTCGAATAAGGGCTGCACCAAATCTGCATCCAACAATTTGTTCATTGACCTGGAATACCTGAAACTTATCCCGGTTTTTTGTGTGAATTTTAGATGAGCACCAAATATCATGGAGAAATCTATGCCATTAAAATAATAGGATAACTCCTTTAGGGGTACCCGCCGCGGATCACTTCCCGGATCAATGACTTGAAAACGAACCATTCTGCCGGTAGAAATCCCACCATGGACCTGAAGCCGGTAATACTCTTTAATCGGATGAAACCAATCGTTGACGACCACCAGGGCATTGATGGCGACAAAGTCCACAAACAGTTTTCTGCCTTTATTGGTGGATTTGTCAAAATCCTTGGATTGACTACCTTTTTGATTATAAGCAAGTTCTGTGTGGAATTCCAGCTTGGGGAGGATAAAAGCCATACCTCTCATACCCAGATTGAGCCCCGGTTTATCATAGCCTTGCATGTCATCCCCGTCTACCTGTGCTAAATTTACTCCTCCGAACACCCCAGATCCAAATCTGAGGGGTTGGGCAGCGGCTCCTAAGGTCATTCCGGTGACCAGGACCACAATAATGGAGCGAATGAGGAACATATTAAAAAAATATTGAATGGAAAGTTTTAATTACCCGTTCGAATTACTCACTTTTGTTACAAGATAAAAACGTTTAGCATTCCCAAAATGTTAACATCCACGGAATCCGGAATCAGACCTCAACTAATTCCAGCTTCCGGGGTCTCATTGAAAATAAGAAAAACAACACCGGGAAGATATGGCCTCAAAACTAAGATACACCAAACACACATTGGATAAGATTGAACAATTTTTACCCGAAACAGGATATTCGGTCCGATATGAGAAAGGAAATTTTCAGTCCGGATCCTGCATACTTGAAAACAAAAAACTGGTCATCATCAACCGTTTTTTTGAAACGGAAGGACGTATACTGGCTTTGTTGGACATTATACAACAACTGCAGATCGATGAAGACAAACTAAATGATCAATCATTGGATTTTTACCAAGTCCTGAAAGCTGAAATTGAAAAATCGGAAATGGTGTGAAATTGACATTTCTGGGCACCGGAACTTCACAGGGGATACCGGTGATCGGTTGCCGCTGTGAGGTTTGTTTATCCAACGATGCCAGAGATAAAAGATTGAGGTCTTCAGTCTTAATCCGGATAGACAAGGACCCACCCCTGGTGATAGATTGTGGCCCGGATTTCCGGTACCAAATGTTGCGTTCTGATACTACAGCTCTGGAAGCAGTCCTGCTTACCCACGAGCATTATGATCACACGGCAGGGTTGGATGACCTCCGGCCATTTGGTTTTATAACCGGAGAAGCGGTCAGGATTTTTGCCAGGGAGAGCCTATTGACAACACTCAGAAATCGGCTGCCTTATGCTTTCAGTACACGACCTTATCCCGGGGCCCCTCAGTTTCAAACTTATCCCCTGGAGTGGAATCAACCTTTTTTAATTAAAAAATTTAAAATATTACCACTGGAAGTATTGCATGGGGACCTCCATATCACCGGATTTAAAATCAGCGAACAGCTGGCTTATATTACCGATGCCAACGGGTTACCTGAAGCGACGGTCCGATCCCTTCAAGACATCCCCATTCTGATCATCAATGCCTTACACCACAGGCCTCACCATGCTCATTTTACCCTTGAGCAAACTATCAAACAAATTGAGGTGCTAAATCCGGGACGTGCTTATCTGATCCACATGAGCCACCATATGGGCTTGCATACCGTGGTTAGCCGTCAATTGCCCGATACGATTGAACTGGCTTATGATGGCCTGGAAATTGATATTCCCGCCTAACCTTCTACCAACCCGTCGGGGAATAGCCTAATTTTGCATTAGTTATGAATCGCCTTCAATATGAAACCAGCCCTTATTTGCTTCAACATCAAACCAATCCCGTAGATTGGTATCCCTGGGGGGAAGAGGCATTAAAAAAATCAAAATCAGAAGACAAACCGATTTTACTCAGCATAGGCTATAGCAGTTGTCACTGGTGTCATGTGATGGAAAGGGAATCATTCACCGATCCGGTAGTCGCAGGGTTTATGAATGCCCATTTTGTCAACATCAAACTGGATAGGGAAGAACGTCCGGACCTGGATAAAATTTATATGGACGCTGTAGTGGCTATATCCGGGTCAGGGGGCTGGCCTTTGAATTGTTTCCTCACCCCTGACCTGATGCCTTTTTATGGAGGAACTTATTTTCCTCCCCAGCAAGCCCATCAAAGGCCGTCATGGTCCCAGGTATTGAACCATATTCATAAAATCTATACCCAACAAAAGGATCAGGTACTCGAACAGGCTTTCCGTCTGAAACAGTATTTAGAATCTTCCGGACAGACCTTGTACCAAATAAAAAATGAACCCGGTCAGGAGAATTTATCAGCTATCGAACTGGGTCGGAAAATGGCTTTGAAATTTAAAGTTCGGTTTGATAAGGAATGTGGCGGCTTTGGCCACGCACCTAAGTTCCCGGCTACGATGAGTATCCAGTTTCTGTTTGATTATTATTTTTTTTCCGGCGAAACCATTTATCTGGAACATGCATTTTTTTCATTAGACCATATGGCATATGGGGGTATGTATGATCAGTTGGGGGGAGGTTTTTCAAGATATGCTACGGATCGGGAATGGAACATCCCGCACTTTGAAAAAATGCTTTACGACAATGCCCAACTCCTCAGGGTATACAGCCTGGCTTTTAAGATCAGACCCAAAGAAATCTATGGACAAATCGTTGAGGAGACCACTCAATGGCTGATTCGTGAAATGAAAGCTCCGGACGGGGGCTATTACAGTGCCATCGATGCAGACAGTGAACATCAGGAAGGAAAATTTTACATCTGGGAATATGAAGAACTTAAATCCCTATTAACTCTTGAAGAATGGACCCTGTTTCTTTCGGTTTATCACATCTTGCCTGAAGGCAACTGGAAAGACCCCTTTCATGAACAGGCAAATCCGGTCAATATTCTTTGGATAAAACAGGAAGCCAGGGGTTTGCCGGTCCTGCATTCAACCGAATTAAAATTAATAAAAGAAAAACTGGTGAACCATCGCGCAGCGCGGGTAAGGCCCCTGACCGATACCAAACAACTTATTGGGTGGAATGCTCTTCTTTGCATGGGTTATCTGGAAGCCTACTCCGTTTTTCAAAAAAACATTTATTTGGAAGAAGCCCAGGGCATACTTGGGTTTATTAAAACTAACGGAGTTGCCGGTGCCCACCACTATCTCCATCAAAAAAACAGTCCGATCCCGGCAATGCTGGATGATATGGCATATCATCTCTCTGCATTAATTCAAAGCTACACCACTACCGGAAATTCAGAGGATTTGAATCTGGCCATGGTCTTGATGGATGAAGTGATGAATACCTATTACGATAAGGATAAGCATTCTTTTTTGTATTCGATCTCCGGCAACGATCTTATCGCACCGGCCAATGACCTTTATGATAACACCATGCCTTCAGCGGTCGGTATGATGGCATTTAATCTGGTGCGACTCGGCAGGCTGGCGCACCGCGAGGATTATGAAAAGCTAAGTGATGAATTGATCCTAAAACTGAAACCGTCTATACTGCGTTATCCGGAATCCTTGAGTTTTTGGGCGGGAATGTTGATCAATCATACCCTGGGATGGTTAGAGGTCAAATTGGGGAACGAGCAAAAAAACCTATTGTCGGAGTTATTAAAAATATTTATTCCTTCGGTAATCATTCATCCCGGAATACAGGAGGATAAAGGAATTTCTTTTTGCCATTCCTTTTCTTGTGAAATGCCAGTGGATTCAATTCAGGAATTTCGTTTACTTTTAAACAAGCATTACCATCCGAATGAAAATATATAAGGGGTTATTGGGCTTTATTATTGGGTTTCTTCCGGTTTTATCGGGAGCCCAGGAAAGCAGCCAGTATACCTTGTTTATGTTTCATAAATATGCCATGAACCCGGCTTATGCCGGCCTGGAATCAACCTTGAGTGTCACAGGTGGTTATCGGGCGCAATGGCAGGAATTGGCCGGTAATCCAACCAGTCGCCTGGTCCATGCCCACCTGCCTTTGTATTACGTGAAAGGGGCTGCTGGGCTCAAATTGGAACAGGAGACGTTTGGGGTGGAAAAAACCCTCAGGGCTTCGTTGTCCTACAATTATGTATATGAAAGCCAGATCGGAATTTTTTCTTTTGGAATGGGTTTGGGTTTTATTCAAAAAAGTCTGGATGGCAGTCAATTGCGGACGCCGGGTGGCCGGTATGAAGGAGGTATTATCCTGCATCAGGATGACATTTTATTTGAATCGCAGCTAAGTGGATTGGCCCCTCTGATTTCAACCGGGATTTATTTTGCCCAGGACAAGCTTGAATTGGGATTGTCATTGGACAACTTTCAAACGCCTACCATCAAATTCAATAGGGGAAAATCTTCTTATTCCATCCCTCCCCGGCTCAATTTTTACGGGGAATACCGCTTGGATATCAGCGAAGAATTGGTCATTACCCCTGCATTGTTGATCAAATCTGATTTTGACCGGGTTCAGGCAGATTTTGCCGCTGTCGCCTCGATTAACCGCACAATTTCTGCTGGTCTGGGGTTCAGAGGATATTCACAAAATACCCTGGATGCTATAACGGTGATTGGAGGGTTGAGGGTGAACCCACAAATTCAAATCGTTTACGGGTTGGATCTTTCGTTATCCCCGATTAAAGACTATCATCAGGGTACCCACGAATTAATGATCAACTATAATTTGAATAAGAAAATAGGGGGGATCGAAAAGGAACCCATCATATTTAACCCCAGATACTAAATCTTGTTTTTTTTAACTAAAGTTTAATATAGTCAGGCATGATTCGTGTAATATGTCCGGAGAACAGCCGTTTATTATCTTAAGGGACAGGATCTTGTAATCAAAGTACCTAAATGAAATCATTCTAAAATTTTAGTTACAATTAGATGACAAGAAAGTATCTTTACGCCCAAATTTTTATTGAGCCAGTATTTTGAAAATGAAGAACATGAATCGAAAAGCGTTGAGATGGAGTGTAAGTGCGCTCTTTCTGTTAGTATTATTTGCCTGTGGGGGGAATAAACAATCGGGATACCTCGTAGGCAGCAGTGACCGACCAAAATGGAAGGGGATAAATCCTTATGGGATGGTATATATTCCTTCCGGAACCTTACATGTAGGGCAGAGTGACCAGGATATTTTCAGTTCATATGTTCAAAAGCCCAAATCCATTTCGATTTCCGGTTTCTATATGGATGATACGGAGATCACTAATAATGAATATCGCGAGTTTGTAGAATTTGTGATCGACTCCCTGGCGCATACCCTGATGGGTGATATCATTGAAAACGAAGATGGCTCTACCTCCATAGATTGGGAATTGCCCATTGATTGGTCAGCTGAAGAACTCAGTGAATTGTTTTATCAGGGGGAAGACCGGCTTGGGGGTAATGAAATCGATATTCACAAATTAATCTATACACATTCCTGGTTTGATCTGCGGGGAGCAGCGGCTAATCCAAAGGCCCCTAGAAGGTCGTTTATAAAGAAGGAATCGACGGCAATTTATCCGGATACCCTCGTGTGGATAAGGGATTTTGCCTATTCTTACAATGATCCTATCGCCAGAAACTATTTCTGGCATCCAGCTTATGATGATTATCCGGTTGTCGGAGTCAATTGGCAGATGGCTAATGCCTTCAGCAACTGGAGGACTCAAATGTGGAACTCCAACCGCCCGGACGAGGTTAATTCCGAAGGTTTCCGACTGCCTACAGAATATGAATGGGAATATGCGGCCCGTGGGAAAAAAGAGCTTGCGCCCTATCCCTGGGGTGGATATTATGTGCGCAATGCAAAAGGATGTTTGTTGGCTAATTTTAAGCCCGGCCGGGGTAATTATCCGGAGGACGGTGGTCAATATACCGTGGAAGTACATTCCTATTTCCCAAATGAATATGGATTGTTCAATATGTCCGGTAATGTAGCAGAGTGGACGAAGACCGCTTATTTTGACAATGCCAATAATTACACCCACGACATGAATCCGGATATTCAGTATGAAGCCAAACCCGGTGATCCTGATGTATACAAACGCAAAGTAATCCGTGGCGGGTCGTGGAAAGATATATCCTATTACCTTCAAAATGGCACCCGTACCTATGAGTATCAGGATACCACCAAATCTTACATTGGATTCAGAAATGTATTATCCTTTTTGGGTAGATCAATCAATGATTTCAAATAGGATACTTACCGGATCCCTTCTACCCTCATATTATTTTACAACTTAAATTAATAAATCTAAACCTCTATTTCAATATGGCAACCTGGTATAAAACAACTTCTTTCAAATATCTCAAAAATCTGGTTATCGGAGTAGGAGCATCCCTGGTGATGATTGGCGCACTTTTTAAAATTGAAAGTCTGCCCAATTCCAGTTTATATCTTACCATCGGGCTCGTGACCGAAGCCATCTTGTTCCTTGTATTAGGACTATTGCCCCCGGATAAAGATTATTACTGGGAAAAATTATACCCGGGACTGGAGGATTACCATTCCGATGTCCCTGCGATCTTACCGGGTTTCGGAGCCGTGGACGGCAAAAAATTGCCCCGCCAGCTGAATGGAGAATTAGTCGAAAATCAATTGGGCGGCATGCTCACTGAACTGCAATTGATGAGTAAAAGCATGTCTTCCCTTAAAGCCCTCCAGGAAGTGGATTTCAGCCAGACCAAACAACAGCTTAAATCGGTCGGTGATTTTTATTCGAAAATGAATGAAGCCTTTATGGCTCTGCAGGGTTCGGTAGAAGATGCCAAAAAAACACAGCATGAACTGGGCATATTGTCAAAAAGCCTGAGTACAATGAATGGATCTTATACTAAAATGAATGAGACTTTTGCAGCCCTTCAGGGTTCCGCGGATGATGCCAAAAAGACTCAGCAGGAACTGGGAGTACTGTCAAAAAGCCTGAGCACAATGAATGGATCTTATACTAAAATGAATGAGACTTTTGCAGCCCTTCAGGGTTCCGCGGATGATGCCAAAAAGACACAGCAGGAATTGGGAGTACTGTCAAAAAGCCTGAGCTCATTGAACGGATCCTATTCTAAAATTACCGATACTTTCACCTCCCTGCAGTCTTCTGCAGATGATGCTAAACGAACCCAGGAACAACTTAATATGCTGGCTAAAAACCTGTCCTCTATGAATAAAGTATATGGCAATGTGTTGTCGGCTATGACAGTAAAAGATCATTAAATCAGTAACCTAAAAATTATTTTTAGTCCATTTTAATCTGATCCATGTCTATACCTAAGCAACCCCGGCAGTTAATGATCAACCTGATGTATCTGGTCCTTACTGCCTTGCTCGCACTCAATGTATCTGCAGAAATTTTTAATGCCTTTCGTGTCGTGAATGATGGATTGAAAAAAAGCAACACGGTACTGGATGATGCAAATAATAAGGTTCCGGGCGAAGTAGATAAGCTGGCCAGAAAAGACGAAGCTAACCTCAGAAAATATGCGGACCGTGCTATCCCTACCCGGGCTTTGAGTAAAGAATTTAACGATTATGTCCAAAGTATAATTGATTCCATGGTGAATGAAACCGGAGGATATGAAACTATTCAAAATACCGGTGTGACCCATCTGGTGGGAGAAAAAAATAAGGATGTAACTACCCGTTATCTGGTTGGAAAAAATCCGGCTTCGAACAGCGGAAAAGGAGCGGAACTGGAGCAAAAAATTGTAGACACAAAAAATAAATTTCTTGAATTTATTGACCCGGCCGATCGCGATGCTTTCATCGCTAAGATATCAATGAATGTGGATTCCGCCTGGAGAGCGACCAAGAAAAAGAACTGGGCTCATTTTAATTTTTATCAAATGCCCCTGGGTGCAACCTTGCCAATCCTCAATAAATTACAGAATGACGCCAAAAGTACCGAGGCTGCTGTATTAAATTATTTAATGAGTAAAGTGGGAGGGGAAGATATACGTTTTGACAAATATCAGGTCGTATCTGCTCCAAAAAAGGGATATATCATTTCCGGCGAAAAATATGAAGCGGACCTGTACCTCAGCGCATCTTCATCCAATGTGGGTACCAATATGTCTGCCCTGGTTAATGGTGCAAGTGTGCCGGTGGTAGATGGGGTAGCCAAATATTCCACCATACCTGCCGGAGTAGGAGTAAAAAAATATTCTGTGCGGTTTTCTGTAGTCAATCCGGTGACCGGGCAAACGACTACCTCTGAAAATCAGTTTGAATATGAAGTAGGAGAACGATCAGTGACCGTATCAGCAGCCAAAATGAATGTGCTGTACAAAGGTGTTGAAAACCCGATTGAAGTTTCTGCCGCAGGCATCTCCAGCAATAAAATTAATGTGTCCTTTGACGGTCCCGGGACTATCTCCCGGAATTCAGACGGGACTTACTCGCTGACCCTTGCCAACTCTGCCAAACCGGGTACTCAAGGCACCGTAATTGTTACTGCCGAAGGGGCAGGTGCGAGCCGGAAAGCTTTTCGTATAAAGGCTATTCCAGACCCTATACCGAGGATAGGAGGTATCCGGGAAAACCGGGTGGGCAATGGAGAATTCAGAGCCCAGCTCGGAATTGCTGCTGTGCTTGAAAACTTTGATTTTGATGCCAAATGTGATATAGCCGGTTTTACGGTGACCCGGGCTTCCAGGGGGGAAGATATTATGGAAGCCCCAAATCCCGGATCCAGGTTTGCCGGTGAAGCTATGCGGATTATTTCGATGGCAAAACCCGGTAATTCTTATATATTTTCCAATATCCGTTGCAGGTGCCCAGGGGATGAGGTCAACAGAAAATTAACGGATATCTATGTCTTAATACAATAGGTTATGAAAAAATTAAATTTAGTTTTATTCTTCCTGACAGGAATCCTGGCGCTTTCTGAGGCCCAAAGGCCGGAGAGTGTGATTACAGAAGCCAGTGAACCCATTGACAGCAGTATTTTTATGGATGATATTGTCAAGAGAAGGACTATTGTCGATCAACGGGTACTACCCTATGAGGGGCTGCGTGAAGCGGATATTCCCTGGGAAAAAAGGGTATGGCAGGTAATCGATGTCCGTGAAAAAATGAACTTGGCTTTTGTTTATCCCAAACAACCTTTGTTTCAAATCCTGAACGATGCGGCTACCAGTGGAATGGTGGCTGCTTTCCGAGAGGAAGATTTTAAAGAATTTATGCAAGCCGTTGAAATTGAAGGCATGATGTTTTCCATGGATACGATTCAGGTTATAGATCCCGAAACCTACGAAACTAAGACTCAAATAGTCAAAAATGAGATCAGCTCGGCAAGCATTAAGTTTTTCAGGATTAAAGAGATTTGGTTTTTTGACCGGGAAGCTTCCCGGATGAGGGTAAGGATTCTGGGCATTGCACCCATCAGGGAAAGGATAATAGCCGGTAAAGCAGAAGAACAAGCCATGTATTGGCTTTATTATCCTCAAATCAGAGATATCCTGGCACGCCACCGGGCGTTCAACGACTTTAATGATGCCTCCCCGCTCAGTTGGGATGATGTGTTTGAAATGAGAAGGTTTTCCAGTTACATCTATAAAGAAAGCAACGCACAGGACCTGAGATTAAAAGATTTTTTCCCACTGGATGGAGTAGCCCGATTACGGGAAGGTGAAAAAATCAAGAATAAGTTATTCAATTTTGAACAAGATCTCTGGGAATATTAATCCTCAGCGCATTTAATAAAATCTAAAACCGGGATTGATTCAATCACCGGTTTTTTTTTGCGCCCGGCATAAAATAAAGCACTTAGAGTATAAATTTTATCCCCTGGGCCAGTGGAAGTTCATCGGAATAGTTAATGGTATTCGTTTGACGCCTCATGTAGGCTTTCCAGGCATCCGATCCACTTTCCCTTCCTCCTCCGGTTTCTTTTTCTCCGCCAAATGCCCCTCCGATCTCTGCTCCGCTGGTACCAATGTTGACGTTGGCAATTCCACAATCTGACCCACGGGCAGATAAAAACCATTCCGACTCCTGGAGATCATTGGTCAATATTGCCGATGATAAACCCTGAGGAACTTCATTTTGGATAGCAATGGCCTCACGCAGGTTTTGATATTTCATTACATATAAAATAGGGGCGAACGTTTCCTGGCTGACTATTTCCATTTTGGAGTCTACCTCTGCCAGGCAGGGCCTGACATAACATCCACTCTCATAACCTTTGCCAACTAATATCCCTGCCGGGGTCAATAACCTTCCCCCTTCGGATTTTATTTTTTTCAAAGCTGCTGTATACGTTTGTACCGCAGCGCGATCTATGAGAGGTCCCACGTGGTTTTTTTGGTCCAGGGGATCTCCGATCCTGAGTTGACGATATGACTTGACCAGGGCCTTGACGACCTGCTCATAGCGACTTTCATGTATAATCAGCCTTCTCGTAGATGTACACCGTTGCCCGGCTGTACCCACAGCGCCAAAAACCACGCTGCTCAGAATGAGTTTGGGATCTGCAGTTGGTGTAATAATAATCGCATTATTTCCACCGAGTTCCAGGAGGCATTTACCCAGCCGGGCAGCAACAGCTTGTCCGACCTCTCTTCCCATTTTTACACTGCCGGTCGCACTGACTAGTGCTATTCTGGTATCCTGGGTCATCCAGCTTCCAACGGTGCGGTCGCCTTGAATCATATTAACCACCCCTTCGGGAACCCGATTGACTTTCAGGACATCCTGGATGATATGCATTATCGCTATGGCACATAATGGGGTTTTTTCACTGGGTTTCCATATGGTCGTATTGCCGCATATCAGTGCCAGCATGGCATTCCAACTCCAGACTGCAACCGGGAAGTTAAATGCTGAAATGATGCCTACCACGCCTAATGGATGCCATTGTTCATACATACGATGCAGGGGTCGTTCGCTGTGCATGGTCAGTCCATAAAGCTGACGCGACAGTCCAGCCGCAAAATCACAGATATCGATGATTTCCTGTACTTCACCTTTGCCCTCCTGCAAGCTTTTACCCATTTCATACGACACTAATTGGCCTAATGCCTCTTTATGGGCTCTGAAAGCATTACCCATTTGTCTGACCAGGTCGCCGCGTTTTGGGGCAGGCCAGGATTGCCAGGTTATCTGGGCTTGACGGGCGGCCAGGACTACTTTTTCCCAGTCTTCAAAATTAGCCTGGGCAACCTGTCCGATGAGCTTACCGTCCACAGGGGAAAAAGAGCTGATTTTATAGACGTGCTGCCCACCCCAAGCCAAACCGGTGCTAAAGGCCGGATTGACTTTTTTTAGTTTTAGTTTTTGGGTAAACATCATGGCTTCCGGTTTAAAAGTGAAGGCATTGCCCATCCCAAGCCGCAGAGACCAACAGGAGTATCTTAAAAAAGTTCTGCATTGAGTGTAAGGGAAAAATAAATATTTTCCTGAGAGGGGTTGGCCATTTTTATTCCAAGGTCATCGCCTTTGATAATGATCTGATCGCTGAGGATTGTGATTAGTTTTGGTTTATAATCTATCCTTACTCTCACGGTAACCGGAACACTTTTGCCATGCAATTCGATCTTCCCTTTGAGGATATGAGTGGCTTCCTGATCATTGATGGCTTTATCGCAACGTTCAATTATAAAGCTTCCATTCTGATATTTTACAGCATCAAATGCTTCAGCACTTTTCATAAAAGTTTCCACAGCGGTGTTTCGATTGGAGATCGTTTCAATCGTACGCATATCCAGGTTAAAATTTGCCGAAGTAATAATTCCGTTTTTTACATGGAGGGTTCCCTTATTAACCGTCATTGCTGCATCGACCAGCGAATTCATGAAAAAGCCTTTAAAAAACAAACGACTTCCTTCTGGTGTAACGTTGAACGTATGATCAAGGGTCTCGAGGCTGGAGACCTCTTTACTACTGGATGTGGTGCTGGAAGGCGCCTCCGAAGCAGGATCAGCAGCCGGGGTGTTATTACCGGATTCATTTTTGCAGGCGGCCATGAAAAATAGAAGCAGAAACGGCAAGAGATAAGTAGTTTTCATAGATCGATTGAATTTTGTGGTTGCAAAAATAGGAAAAACCCTCAATCTATGCTTTGAGCAAATACAGCCGCTCCGATTATTCCGGCATGATTCTGCAGACTTGCCGGTATGACTTTCGATTTTACCTTGATTTGGCTTTTAAACTCAGACCAGCGCTTACTCAAACCCCCGCCTAAAAGAATTAAATCCGGTGAAAATATAAAATCCAGGTGTTGTAAAAAATGATTAAACTGCAGTGCCCATGCTTTCCAGCTCATCTTATTCCGTTCGCGTGCGGTATTGGAAGCATAATATTCAAAGTCTACTTTTTTATAATTCAGGTGGCCAAATTCAGTATTGGGAATCAGCATACCGTCCCTGAACAAAGCAGAACCCAGACCCGTACCGATAGTAATGAATATGACCGTACCTTTTTTACCTTTTCCCAAACCAAAATGCATTTCAGCCATACCTGCCATATCTGCATCATTGGCCACGTGAAAAGAACAACCCCTGATCCGATTAAAGAGTTTTTCAGCGTTTGTACCAACCCATTTTTGATCAATATTGGCGGCATTTTGAATGACAGCATTGTGAACAATAGCTGGAAACCCGCATCCCACCGGACCCTGGTAACCGAGGAGGGAAATCATTTCCCGCACCGCTTTCAACACATTGGCCGGAGAGGATGGTTTAGGGGTTTTGATTTTGGTCACATCGCCCACCAGATCTCCGGTAGCGATATCTACCAGGCCTGCCTTAATCCCAGTACCACCAATATCGATACCGAGGATAAGATTGGATCTTGTTTTAGCCATGTTTATTTTGAGATTATTGAGATTTTCATCCAGATGTTTTCCACAGGCCTGTTTCTGCTGTCTGCGCTGGCCAGGGCTATTTTATCGATGATATCCAACCCTTCGGTGATTTTTCCAAACACAGTATAATCATGATCGAGAAAAGGTACTCCACCCAGTTCAGCATATTCCGTTTTTACGGAATCAGGGTATTTAAATTTGTGTTTAAATTCCTGCAAAGAAAGTTCAGTTGGGGCTACCGGCCTGCCACCGACGATATAAAACTGGGATCCGGAAGATTTTTTCTCAGGGTTATTGCTGCGTGCTGCGGCTATGGCCCCTTTGACGTGTGCGAGGGAATCCACAAATTCAGCAGGTACCATATATCCCGGACTACCCATACCCAGCGCTATTCCGGGAGCAGCGTTTTTTGAATTGGGGTCGCCACCCTGAATCATAAAATCAGGGATCACCCGGTGAAACAACAGACTATCATAAAACTTTTCGCCCGTCAGCTTAATAAAATTGTCCCGATGCTGAGGTGTTTCATTATAAAGAAAGCCTGTCATATTGCCAAGGGGTGTTTCCACCTGGATCCAGATTGTATCTTGTGCTGTACTCATTTGAAAGATAAATAGTGTTATAAGGAATTGAATAAATTTCATATTTGGAGTCAATTGAATATAGTCCTCAGGGTTAAACCATTATTTAAGACGGATGTTCATTTTGGCATCCTGCAATGGGCGATTGGCTGAATTTACCTGCAGTCCAACTATCTTTTCTACTGCATCCATTCCGGAGACTACCTCACCAAACACAGTATAGTCGGCATCCAAAGAGGGAAGGCCACCGGAAGCCAGGTATTTGGCCCTTTGTGCCGGGTTGTATTTAATGCCTTTATTGTTTTCCCATTGATCTAATTCCTGAGCGCTGACCGGTGCACCAAGGACTATATAAAACTGTGAACCAGAAGACATTTTTTCCGGGTTTTGATTACGTGCCGCTGCTAAGGTGCCCTTAAAATGCGGGGCCCCGATCTCCGCTTTAATCTGATAGCCCGGACCACCCCCGCCCAACATAGCCTCCGGAGTGGCGTTTTTAGACTCAGGATCCCCGCCCTGAATTACAAAATTGGGTATGATCCGATGGAATAATAATCCATCATAAAACCCGGATTTGGCCAGTTTAACAAAATTGTCCCGGTGCAAAGGGGTCTGGTCATACAGTTCTATTTCGATATTGCCGAAATCAGTTTCAATGATAGCTCTTTGCGGGCCAGGCTGTGCACAGGCAACAAAAATAAGGAGGGCAACAAACGAGAGATAAGGTTTTAACTTCATAATATCATTTAAAAAGACTGGTCATTAAAATATTGGATGATTTTTTCTTTAAGGTATTGTTCCTGGTTGTCCACCCCTTTTTCTTTAAAGTTTTTGAGCGGTTTAAAATGGGGCCAGCCCTCGGTATCGAGGCCCTCCCATTCATAATAACCGTCTTTGCTGAGCAGGGTACAAACGGCTATGTGCATAAGGTCTTGTTTCTCCTCTTTTTTGAATTTAGTGGTTTTCCATTGCCCCAGCTCCTGGATTCCAATAAATATAAGAATCGCGTTGAGGTCCGGAAGTTTTTCAATTTGCATGAGTTCCTTGATCCGGTACCGTACCCTCGACCAATCGAAATCAAATTGAACTAATTCTTCCATGCTGCAAAAATAAGAAAGTGGGGGACAATTCGGCGGCCAATGTCAAAGGCAAAAAACTGTGCTGCCGAACAGTTAATTTCATTTTTTAAACACAAAAAATACAGCGAGTATCAATAAAATGAATGCCACTCCGTGATTCCAGCGAAGGCTTTCATTTTTAAAAAGTAAAACAGTAAACACAGAAAAAACCACTAGCGTAATCACTTCCTGGATGACTTTAAGCTGAACCAGGGAAAAAGGCCCGCCATATTGTTTGTATCCAATCCGGTTCGCCGGGATCATCAGACAATATTCAAAAAAGGCAATGCCCCAACTCAATAAAACGATGCTTAGCAACCCCAGTTTGTGCATCCCCTTCCATTCATGGTACCTCAGGTGCCCATACCAGGCCAGGGTCATAAAGGCATTACTCAGGATTAGCAGACCTATGGTATAAAAGGATTTCATAAGGGACAATTAAGCCGGGAAAATTTAATAAAACAGAGACAGGCTATAGGAAGCTGAATGAGACAGACAATCATAGGGACAGCTAAAGATGTGATGTCATGGATCCCAGGTTGATTTTCTCTGCCCGGATAAATTTTAGCTCCCTGACATACTCCATATCCTTCCAGAGATAATGATATCCCTTCAGACGGCTGGCACTTTTCATTCTATTCAACAATCTTTTTTTTTCATCGCCGGTGGCCAAACGTTTCTGGCCCATTAATCCATACAGTTTAACGGCAGGGTAGGTTGGGAACCGGCCCCTGAACAAAGAGGTCAGCCAAAACCACCTGCCACTGTTCACAGCCAGAATACAAATATTGGGATTGACCTGGACGTGCAGAGGCAAGGAGGTGGGATATTTTTCAAAATAAAAACCAGTGGCATCCTGATTTAAAAATAAGGACCCGATAGGAGTCACAGTAGGATGGTGTTCTGCATTTACCGATGCAATAGAAACGTGAAAATTGGATTTCCAACTTGCTCTGAAATGAGCTCGGATAGCAGGCCAATCGAAATTTATTTCCATAAATATGGGTATTAAAAACAGGATGGGATTACAGGAAGAATCATATTGAATTAATCTTTGTCTGGCTTCGGGTCCAACCAGGAAACTTTTTGTACAGACTGGTGCTCCCTGCCCAGAATATCCCGGTACAATTCCGGTTTCCTGGCTTTAATATATCTGGACCCACCGGCACTCGTTAATTTGTCCCCGGTTAGAAGGGCAGTCACCGATTCATCTTCCAAAGACTTGCATTCCACCAGGATATCACCAAAAGGGTCCAGGATCATCGAGCAGCCATTTTTGAGCTGATCGTCATCCATGCCAATAGGATTAGAGAACACGACATAAATTCCGTTGTCATAAGCACGGGCAGGCAACCATTTCATAAGCCACTCCCTTCCTTTTGTCCCATAAAATTCCCGTCTTAAGGTATCCGGATCGTTAAGCCGGTTGTGCCATAAGGCCGGATCGACAAATCCTGCTCCGGGCCGGGGTGAGGGGGTGCACATCGTCACATGGGGCATAAAGAGAATTTGAGCACCCAGCAAAGTCGTCGCCCTGACATTCTCAATGATATTATTGTCATAACATATCAATATCCCGCATTTCCATCCCAGCAGGTCAAAGACACAATATTCATTGCCGGGCTTGAGATGGGAATTGATAAAAGGATGTAATTTTCTAAACCTGGCTATTAGCCCGTTTTTTCCAACACAGACATAGGCTTTAAATAAATTTTGGTCACGGTCCTTTTCAAATAATCCCGCCAGCAAAATAGTATTGTAATCCCCTGCAATCTCCTGCAATCTTTTGACGCTGGGGCCATCCGGAATGGGTTCTGCCAATTCCAGCATTTGATTTTTATCTAAATGCCTGGCAAAGGTGTATCCGGAAATGGAACATTCATGAAATGCTACGACCTGAGCTTTTTCTAAAGAGGCCTGTCGTACCAAATTCTCTATTGCAGATAAATTATAGGATTTATCCCCACTTCTATGCTCAAACTGAGCGGTGGCAACCCTTATATTAGTAGTCGGCAGATCGGAATTTCGCATAATTTACTACCCGGTTAGTTTGTTGATAAATTCTTCCTCTGTCCAAATTTCGACAGAACCCAAGGCTTTGGCTTTATCCAATTTGGATCCGGCATTTTCACCTACCACCAGGATGTTCAGCTTAGAACTGACCCCGCTGATATTTTTGGCACCCCCAGCAGCTGCTTTTTCCTCGGCCTCTTCCCGCGTCATTTGGGTCAAAGAGCCCGTAAACAATATAGTTTTTCCTGTCAGGGGAGCATTAGAAGCAATAGCCTTGGGTTTATCCTCAGCAGTTTGGACCATATTGACCCCCAGGGCTTCCATCTGTTTCAAAATGTCTAAATTGGTTTTATTGGCAAACCAGGCCATGACATTCCGGGTAACGACCGGGCCTATCTCCGGGATATTAGTAAAGTCAGTTTCCGCCCACAAAGCGAGATCAGGTATATTCCTGACCCGTTCAGCAATTAAAGCAGAAGCTTTTTTACCCATATGATGTATGCTCAGGCTATGGAGTAGACGTTGTATCGGATTTTTTTTTGCTTTATCGATGCCTTCTCGCAGTTTGGTTGCACTTTTTTTACCAAACCCTTCCAATTCGGCAATTTGGTCGTAATCGAGCCGATAGATATCAGCAAGGTTATGGATCCAACCCAGCTGCACAAATCGTTCCATGATCGAAGGTCCAAAGCCTTCAATATCCATTGCGCTCTTAGAAACATGGAAGATATATTTTTCCAGATCCTGGGAACCGCATTTACAATCCGGGCAGATCCAGAAAGCCTGGTCTTCTGCGCGTACCAGGGGCACATGATAATCAATACCTACCGGACAATAAACCGGAAATTTAATCTTTACTTCTTCTCCTGAGCGATATTCAGGCAACGCTTTGACGATATAAGGGATCACATCACCGGAACGCTCCACGATCACCATATCGCCCAGGTGCAGATCTTTTGCATTGATAAAATCTTCATTGTGCAAGGAGACCGAAGAGACGGTGACCCCGCCAACCTGAATGGGATCCAGTTTAGCAACAGGAGTGATGGTCCCGATTTTACCCACCTGGTATTCGACATTCAATAGGCGGGTGGTGGCTTGTTTGGCTTTGAATTTAAAGGCTATGGCCCAACGCGGATGATGCGAGGTATAACCGCAGATTTCCTGTTGGGCTATATCGTTGAGCTTGACCACCATGCCATCGATCTCAAAATAAAAATCATCGCGCTGTTGTTGCCAGAGATGGCAGAATTCAATGACTTCCCTGATCCCGTGGCACAATTTGAATTCAACGGTTGGTACTTTAAATCCCATGGATTCCAATTCACGGATGCCTTCAATATGCGAATGGTATTTGTTGAATTCTTTACCCCTCAGGTCTTCGAGATATCCTACCTGATAGATCACCGCTTCGATTCCACGCCTTGCGGTTTCCTGTGAATCTTTGGTACGCAGCCCACCGGTAGCCGCGTTTCGCGGATTGGCAAATAGTGCCAGCCCTTCCTCTTGTCTGGTATGATTGATTTTTTTGAAATTGTCTTTTCGAATCAGGGCTTCACCTCTCAATTCTGCCTTGCTTATTCCGGCTTTTTTAAGAGGGATTCTTAAGGGAATTGAGCGGATAGCCCGTGCATTAGGAGTCATTTCTTCCCCCTGAAGGCCATTTCCACGTGTAGCGGCCCTCACCAGGACATCATTTTCATAAACCAGGGCAATACTGCCCCCATCATACTTGGGCTCCACACAATAGGACACCAGGGTATCTGAAGGGAGCTGGCATAATTTTTTTACCTGCTTGTCAAAGTCAATCAGGTCCTGTTCATCGTAAGAGTTGGCCAGGGACAACATAGGCCGCAGATGGGCAACAGCCTCGAAGGATTCGGTCAGGTCATTGGATACCCGTTGGGTGGGGGAGTCCGGACTTACCCACTCCGGAAACTGCTCTTCCAAATATTCCAGCTTTTTATAAAGTTGGTCGTATTCGTAATCTGTGATCAGGGGATCGTTCAGGATATAATAGCGGTGTTCGTGAAAGTTGAGGACTGATTTGAGCTGTTCGTAATTTTTTGCCCCGTCGGATAATAATTGCCCCGATTCCAATTCGAGCAGTCTGGAAGTCCAGGTTATATGTTGATCCAGTTGATCAGGATTTGGCATGAGGTAAAGATAGGGAGAGAAATAGGATTGAGGAATTGATGAATGATCAATGATCAATGAAGAATGAAGAATGATCAATGATCAATGATCAATGAAGAATGAAGAATGATCAATGAATGGAAACTGGCTGTCCACTGACGACTAACCGATTCTGTGAATTCGGTTGATATGCATACTATGTCGGAGTACAACTCCTTAAAACATCGGAAACTTGAAAGAATGAGAGTGGTAACTGACCACTGACGACTAACGGACTGACGACTGACTGACAACTGTCCCACTGAAGCTTGGTTGACAAATTCTGGGAATTCGGTTGATATGCATACTATGTCGGAGTACAACTCCAAAACATAGGAAACTTGAAAGAATGCGAGTGGTAACTGACCACTGATGACTAACGGACTGACGACTAACCTACTACGTTATACTCAATTCCGGATGATACCCCTTCACCCCTTTAAAATATTCCCAGACCATAGCCAGGTCATGGTCAATATCATCTGAGGGCATAAATGGCTGGCTAAAGGTGACGTTTTTATGTTCATAGTCAAATTTTGCCATGATAATGGGGACTCCTGCTTTCCTGGCCATAAAATAAAACCCGGTTTTGAGTTTATCCACTTTCTTTCGGGTCCCTTCCGGGGCCATGGCAATCCTGAATTCATCATTGGAATGGTAATATGCCACTACCGTATCGACCAGGTTGGTTTTTTGTGTACGGTCTACCGGAACTCCACCTAACCATCTGAAAATAAACCCGAAAGGAGGTTTAAACAAAGTGTGTTTACCCATAAAACCGATCTTACACGCCAGGCTTCCCCGGGTCATTAGTCCAACCAGGACATCCCAACCTGAGGTATGGGGGGCCACAATAATTAATGCTTTGGGTATGGAGTTAATATCAAACCCCTCTATTTTCCAACCAGCCCGTCTCCGGACTAAATTCCAAAACCAACGATTCATCTGGGTATCAAATTTAAAGAGATTTAGATGCAATTGTATGCCAGGACGGGGGTCGCCAATAATGAACTTTTATTTTAGGTCACCCGGAAAATACTACGCTCTATTAAACCTTTGCCTAATTTGATCGTCTATCTTAAGGATTCGAAAGTCTTAAAGACGGGTAACAAGCATGACGGATACAGAAATCGTAGAGATGATCATGGATGATCGGCAGCAAAATAAGGGTCTGCGCCATCTTATGTCAACCTATTCGGAGAGGCTTTATTGGGTGATCCGTCGCATTGTGGAAAGCCACGATGACACAGACGATATATTGCAAAACACCTTCATCAAGGCATTTCGCAATATTCATCGGTTTGAGTCCCGCTCTTCTTTGTTTACCTGGCTTTACCGGATTGCGACGAATGAAGCCCTGACCTTCAGGAAAATGATGTTAAGGAAAGCGACTCAGCCCATGCCGGAATCCGGAATGGTGCTGGCAGGCGGGGCGGTATCGCATTCGGATAACGAAGAACAAATGCTGGAAAAACTGGACGCAGCCTTAAAATCGCTGCCCGAAAGACAAAGGCAGGTATTTGAGATGCGGTATTATGATGAATTGAGTTATGCGGATATCGGGCAGCTGCTGGGATTATCCGAAGGCGCTTTAAAAGCGTCTTATCACCACGCAGCAAAAAAGGTAGAAAATTATTTAGTCAATATGAGTGCACACTAAAAACGAATTAATATGGAAAATGGAAAACGCCACCGGGAAATTGAAGAGGAGATCCGGGATATAGCTCCCGGCCTCTCTGGTCAGCCTTACCGGAAACATGCAGGGGATATCCCTTTCCGTTATTTTGAAAAACTATCAGACCAGGTCATTCAACGACTGGCTGCCAGCTCTTCCGCTGAAAAATCTGGCCAAACCGGATGGATTCAATGGATAACCCAGCAATGGTATAGTCGAAGGGTCCTGATCGTATCTATGGCTTCGGTACTCTCGGTAATCCTAGCCACCGGACTATGGCTTTTTACGGCTAAACCGCTTCCAGTTATGGATTTCAGCCAAATCAATCCGGCCGAGGCCAGGTCCTATTTGATATCCTGTGCCGGTGAGCTGGATGACGTACAATTGAGTATGTTGAATGACCAGGACCTGGGTGAAGAATTTATGCCAGTGACGGATGAAGAATTGAAAGGGGTCATTGATGAATACCTCTATCAGATTCCATCGGAAAACCAATTTAACTAAACCTAATTTATGATTCAATAGCTACAAAAGATAAAACCATGAAAAAATATTCACACGCCTTGTTTATCCTCCTTGTTTTAATCTCTTCAATCCAGGTTTATGGTCAACGGGGAGAAAAACTGGAATCGTTGAGAATCGCTTTTATTACCAACAAACTATCTCTGACCACTACCGAATCGGAGAAATTCTGGCCTATTTATAATGTCTATCGTAAAGAAGTGACAGAGATCCGCCGACAAGCCAATCTGGATACCAACCTTGAAGCCATGAGTGATGCGGATGCGGAAAAGGCCATTATGGTTTCCATTGATCGTATGGAAAAGGAATTGATTTTATTTAAAAATCTGGCACGCGATCTGAAACCTGCAATCCCTGCACGAAAAATAGCCCTGCTTTCCAAGACGGAGCGCAATTTTAATGAAGAATTGATCCGGACGCAACTGAAAGACGGAGCCCGACCGGGATTAAGAAGAAATTAAATAGCTTTATCCGCTCACGGCGTTGCCAACCCTTGGTAATTCAGGGCTGAGACAGACGGGTTGATTCTATCATTTATTTTATGTTTTCAACCAAGTCCTTCTTATGTATTGCGGAGGAGCGTTCAATACATAAAATTTTATTTGAACTTCTTATCCCTTAAAAAATAAAATATGTGTTAGTCTTGGACGGTGAAGCCATTAATATTAAATTATTGTTAAGGGCAATATGTAATATCTTATATAATAGTCCATTGTAAGATTAGGTTTCCTCATAATGTGTTCATTCTGAGTAAGTTTTGAAAATTTTTTTTGTAAAAAAGTTCGCCAGATTGGATGATTTATCTATTTTTCATCCTCGAAACAGATTTACAATTATTACCTAATCCCATTGCATGGAAAATAAATACCATCATGATCTCAATCTGACCCAGTGGGTAAACGAGTTTGAAATACTGACTCAACAAGGCGAAAAGGCAGCATTTGAACTCAGGATATACCAAAAACTTATAGAATATTATCAGCATGAAGGGGATTTGAAAAAAGCAACAGAAGTCGCAGAATCTGCCATTGAACAATACGGGTACCGCGTAGATTTTTACCTTATCAAATCCAGGCTTTTATTGACCCAGAAAGAACCCCTCGAAGCCATGGACAGCCTCATCCAGGCGGAAAGGTTGCATCCCAATGACACCGAAGTGATGATGACCAAAGCGTTGATTTTGGCTGAACTCCGGGATGTCAAATCTGCCCTTGGTCTGCTACAGGAAATGAAGGCCTATGTCGGCCAGACCGACCTGATCGAAGTCCTTATCTGCGAAACAGAAATTTATTTCAGGGTGGACGAATTTGATCGTGCCTTTATCACGCTCAAAGATGCTTTGCGCGGCAATCCTTATCACGACAAAGGTCAACAGCTCCTGTCTGACTATATTTCCGTATCCAGGAATTATAAACCTATTTCCAGGTTTTTACAGGAGATGCTCGAAAATGCCCCATATTCCCATTTTGCCTGGTATAATCTCGGCCATTGTTTTTCTAACATCGGTGAATATGAACAGGCAGTGGATGCGCTGGAATATGCTTTTTTGATCAAACCTGAATTTGAACAGGCTTATACGGATTGTGCCGAGATCTGCATGATGCTACAACAATGGGACAAAGCTTTATCGATATACCGAGAGGTCCTCACCAGTTTTGGTGAAGAATACGACCTCCTGGTTTCCCTGGCGGAATGTAGCCTCAACCTAAAAGATTATAAACAAGCCAAAAAATATATAACTCAAAGCCTGCAACTCGATACATACGGGGAAGAATCCCATTACCTCATGGGCCAGTGTTTTGCGCACGAAGGGAAATGGCATAAAGCGATTCAGTCTTATAGGAGGGCCATCTCCATAGACGAAACCAGTGACAGTTATTTTTTGGCATTGGCAAAAGCGTATGCGCAGGTAGGTGAACTGGAAAAAGCCAATAAAAACTTTAAAAAAGCGACTGCCTGTGCCCCTGAGCAAAACAGCTACTGGTTTGAACACGCTTCCTTTTTACTCCACTTGGGCAAATTGCAACAAGCTCTGGATGTACTCGATCAGGGAGAGATTTCTTCAGTGGGTAGCGACTTGTTGTATTGCAGGGCAGCAGTTCATTATCTCCTGGGTGATAAAACAAAAGCTATCGATATCCTGGCCGAAGTCCTGGAGGATGATTTTGGTTCTCATCCCTGTATCTTCCACCTGGTACCTGCCATGAAGGAAGATAAAGACATCATGTCCATCATCAATTATTACCGCGGCGAAATTTTCGAATAAATTATATACAAACTTTAAATGATGCTGAGCCGGTAAGATTTGATCTACCGGCTTTTTATTTTAGAATCGGAGCACCAATTTGGGATATACTTCATTTAACCAAACTAAAAATTTTATGAATAACTCAACTAGGTGTCAGAGTCTATTCATTAAAATATTTCGACGAGGTAATTCAAATAAGATATGACGAATCAAAGCCGGAGACAGATCACAGCAATTCGCTTAAATTAAATTAATGGCAAATATTGTCTACAGACTATAGATTGGACATAACTTATAATAAAGTATAAAACGATAAACAATCTGTTCAGGAACAATTGAACTCAGCTTACCAAAGTTCCTAAGCTCTCATTGCCCTGTAAGATTTTCAACAAACTACCCGGTGTAGTGACATCGAATACGATGATGGGCAGTTTATTTTCCTGGCAAATAGTAAACGCTGTCATATCCATGACTCCGAGGGATTTGGCAATAGCTTCTTTGAACGAAATCCGGGAATACCGGGTCGCTGTAGGATCTTTTTTGGGGTCAGCGGTATAAATTCCGTCCACCTTGGTGCCTTTCAACAGCACCTCCGCATTTATTTCATTACCTCGCAGGGCGGCTGCCGAATCCGTCGTGAAATATGGGTTTCCGGTACCCGCAGAGAATATGACCACCCTTCTTTTTTCCAAATGCCGGATAGCCCTGCGGCGTATATATGGTTCGGCAATTTGCTCCATGGCAATGGCAGAAACTAAACGGGTATACAAGCCCAGGTCCTCCATGGTACTCTGCAAGGCCATACCATTGATGACCGTAGCCAACATACCCATATAATCGCCCTGCACCCGCTCCACGCCTGATTTTTCAGCACTCAGACCACGGTAAATATTGCCACCACCAATTACGACAGCTACTTCGACCCCGGCGTCCACAATGGATTTGATTTCTCTCGAATAATGTTGTAATTGTTCGGACTGAATGCCGAAAGGCTGATCTCCCATCAATGCCTCTCCACTTAATTTTAATAAAACCCTTTTATATATAATAGACATGGTGGTGATACTTTTCAGATTTCCGCAAAAGTAACAAATGCTTGACATAAACCCGACAAAGCGATAACTTGCAAAGACTTACTGTTGACCATCATGCGATTTGGTTTGTTTTTATTCCTTTCCTATACAGCGATTCAAGGAGTGGCCCAACAAACCAATTTGATTCCCAACCCGGGATTCGAAACCATCATAGGCCAACCGGAGCGCTGGTTTTACACTGGTTCTGACTTTAACCTGGTATTTAGCCATTGGAAAAGCCCTACCGCGGCTTCGCCGGATGTATATCACGATTTGATCCCCGTGCCTGCGTATTGGAAAGAAAAAGGATTTTATCAATTGAGGCCTAAAGAAGGCAAGTCGATGGTGGGCATTACCCTGTTTGGCTGCAACCTGGGTAAATTGCATTGCAGGGAATACATTTCAGTGCCCCTCAGAGATTCGTTGGTGATCGGCCAGCAATATCACCTGAGTTTTTGGTTGGCTCCCATGATTACCGGGGTGCAGTTGAAACATATCCACGTAGCGTTTGACAGTGAAAATAACCAGGTTATAGATGACCGGTTGCTGGAATTAAAACCGCTATATCAACTCGATATCGACTATCATACTGGTTGGCAAAAATTGACCCTTCAGTTTCATGCCGAAACAGAAGCGAGATACCTGACCATCGGTAACTTTAAAAACGATCAGGATACTCCGATCGACCTTTCCCGTCAGGAAAACCAACAGCCTTTTGGATATTATTACCTCGATGAAGTGATATTGAGGAAGGTGCCACCTATCCTGGAAAGGGAACCTATTGAAACCTATGACTCCTTAACATTAAACTCCAGGGCAGCTATAGAAATCAGAAATATCTATTTTGATTTTGACGAAAGCACTCTTTTACCGGGCTCCTACCAGGAACTCAACAAGCTCCTGGTATTATTACAAGCATCACTTGATATGCATATCCGGATTACAGGCCATACCGATCAGATAGGCTCCGCTTCTTACAATCAATTATTGTCCGTCAAAAGGGCCCAGGCAGTATCTGATTTTTTAGTGCGTCACTATATTCATCCCGATCGCCTGGAAGTCAAAGGATATGGATTTGACCAACCGGTGGCAGCCAATACCGATGAAACAGGAAGACAGAAAAATCGTAGGGTAGTCTTTGAAATCATAAAATAATCGGGTTTTTAATTCTCCCGACCTATTTTTGGTTTTGAATCCAGGTGAGCGGAATGAATTTAAAGGAGGAAAAGACAGAGAATGCCGGTTATCCGGTAATTCCGGAGGAAATACCGGCCAGTCAATTGGAGGAGTTCTACCTCCAGCTTTTAAGGCCACGTCAGATTGAAGAAAAAATGCTCAACCTATTGAGGCAGGGTAAGATTTCAAAATGGTTTTCAGGTATTGGTCAGGAAGCGATCTCCGTAGGTGCGGCATTGGCCATGGAAAAAGATGAAATTATTTTTACTATGCACCGCAATCTGGGGGTTTTTACTGCCCGGGAAGTCCCACTATCCAGGTTGTTTAGCCAATGGCAGGGCAAGGCAGGGGGTTTTACCAAAGGAAGAGACCGTTCTTTTCATTTTGGGTCCATGGGGTATCATATTGTTGGTATGATTTCGCACCTGGGACCTCAATTGTCGCTGGCAGATGGGGTTGGCCTTGCCCATAAATTGAAACGGGAAGAAAAATGCACCCTGGTATTCACCGGCGAAGGGGCAACCAGTCAGGGAGAGTTTCATGAAGCCCTTAATGTAGCAGCGGTCTGGCAGTTGCCTGTCCTGTTTGTCATTGAAAATAATGGTTATGGCCTCTCTACCCCGGTCAATGAACAATATCGATGTGGACAACTCATTGATAAAGCCAAAGGGTATGGGATGCGGGGATATCGGATTGATGGAAATGACATAGCTACGGTTTTTTATACCATCCGTACCCTGGCTAAGGAAATACGGGTAAATCCCGAACCGGTGTTATTGGAGTGTATGACTTTCCGCATACGCGGTCATGAAGAAGCATCCGGCACCAAATACGTCCCCAGGCATCTGATGGATGAATGGCAATTAAAAGATCCTTTGCTCCGGTTAGAAACGTTACTCATCGACCGGCAGATTTATACTCCTGAAGCATTGGAAGCATTAAAACTTAAGGGTAAAAAACAAATTGAACAGGAACTTGCTCCGGTATTGGAAGAAGAGGAAGTTAAAGCCTCGATACACCGTGAGTTGGCTGATGTTTACCATCCCTATAACCCAAAAGCCCTGGACCCGGCTCCAGACGATGCAGTTCCCACCCGATATATAGATGCCATAGCCCAAGCCCTGGACCAGTCCATGGCGTTGTATCCTAATCTTATCTTGATGGGGCAGGATATTGCAGAGTACGGCGGTGTATTTAAGATCACGGAAGGATTGGTATTGAAATATGGAAAGGATAGGGTCAGGAATACCCCGTTGTGTGAAAGTGCAATCATCGGGACTGCCCTGGGGCTTTCTTTAAAGGGATTTAAAAGTATGGTGGAAATGCAATTTGCTGATTTTGTAAGTTGCGGATTTAACCAGATCGTAAATAACCTGGCCAAGTTGAATTACCGATGGGGCGAGTCAGCCGATATCGTGATCAGAATGCCTGCCGGGGGTGGTATGAGTGCTGGTCCATTTCATTCTCAAAGCAATGAGGCTTGGTTTTTTCATACTCCCGGACTAAAAATAGTTTATCCTTCCAATCCTTATGATGCCAAAGGTTTGCTGATGGCGGCATTGGACGACCCCAATCCGGTGCTTTATTTTGAACATAAAGGGTTATACCGCAGTCTTACCGAACCGGTTCCCAACTCGCCCTACCGGATCCCTCTCGGTCAGGCAAAATTATGCCGGGATGGGATTCGAGCAGGCATTATTACTTATGGCATGGGGGTATCCGTTGCATTAGAGGCAGCCAGGATAAATGATTGGGATGTTGCTGTGCTGGACCTTCGTAGCTTAATGCCGTTGGATCTGGAGGCCATCCGTCAATTGGTGATCAAAACCCACCGGATACTCATCCTGCACGAGGATACACTTACCGGAGGTATTGGAGCGGAGATCAGTGCCTATATAGGTCAGGACCTTTTTCAATACCTGGATGCCCCGGTCTTCCGGTTAGCTGCCTTAGATACTCCGGTCCCGTTTGCTGGCAATCTGGAGAAACAATTTATGCCCTGGGACAGATTGACTCATGAGATGGAAACCCTTTTAGCCTATTGATTATGGAAGCGCAGCGATTTGTTTTCAAACCCTTCAAAGTTTTGGCTGTTTTGGTTTCCCTGGTCTTTCATCCCTTATGGTGGCCCAGTCTGGGATTGTACATTCTGCTGGTTTTAAATCCATATTTATTTGGGGTAAACTCACCAGCCGGTCGGTCTACCCTGTTATTGCAGGTATTTGTTCTGACGTTTATTCTGCCTGTGGTGAGTTTGATCCTGATGAAACGATTGGAACTAATCAGCAGCATTCAACTGAAAGACCGGATGGACCGTATTGGTCCTTATATCGTCACTATGATTTTTTATTGTTGGTTATATCTGAGTATACGCCGTGATGCAGCAGTTCCTTTAGTCTACAATATTTTTATTTTTGGTGGATTGATTACGCTTTGCCTGATCTTCCTGATCAATTTATTTATCAAAATAAGCGCTCATACCGCAGTGATGGGGGCCTTGCTGGCCATGACCTGGATCACCTTTAATGTATTCAGCCATGAAACATTTGCGTTGGACTTACCGGGTCGGGGTTTGACGACCTGGCCCTGGAAAACAGCGCTGATCTGGGTAATCGCTGTAGCCGGAATCGTGGGCACCAGCCGCCTTTATCTGAAAGCCCATAACCTAAAAGAAATCTACCTGGGTTATGTATTGGGTTTTATTTCACAATGGATAGCCTTTAAAATTTTATTCTGATGCGAATTATTACGATTGTTTTTTTACTGATTAGTTCATACAGCTGGTCTCAATCCGATCTGAAAACCCGGTTAACTGCTGTGCTCGATAAGGAATGGGAAAAGAATCAATTCAGCGGGGTACTCCTCGTAGCTCAGACCGGGAAGCCCCTGGTCTATCATGCGACGGGTTATCGCAATTTTGAAAAAAAAATAAAACTAAAAAAAACAGATCTGTTTGAATTGGCTTCCGTTTCGAAACAATTTACGTCCATGCTGATCATGAAACTGGAATCCGAAGGACGGATCCGGTATGAAGACACGCTCGGAAAGTATATCCCCGGGCTACCTTATCATCAGATTACCATCCGGCATTTACTTACGCATACCAGTGGTTTGCCGGATTATCAGGCTATCATGGATGCCTACTGGGACAAATCCAGGATTGCCGGCAATGCCGATGCCATCGACTACCTCAAACGATACCCTCAGGTCATCCATTTTCGGCCGGGTGAAAATTATCAATACAGTAATACCGGTTATTTATTATTGGCCAGCATAGTGGAAGCCGTCACCGGACAGGATTTTATTGACCTGGTACACCAGTGGATCTTCAAGCCGCTCAGCATGAAAAATGCCGGGTTCAGGACCCCTGAATCCAGAAAACAAATAAAGAACTTTGCCCGCGGCCATATCTATGAAGGAGAAAAAAAACAATATACCGACGCGGATTCTTTCCCCTCCTCCAATTACACTATTTGGCTTGGTCATCGCAAAGGGCCTGGCAGGATCAGTGCTTCTGCGGAAGATTTATTAAAATGGGACCAGGCGTTGTACACCGATAAAATAATTAATCCATCCGGGTTAAAACCTGCATTTACTCCTTATACCCTGACCAATGGAAGAGTGTCAAATTATGGTTTTGGCTGGGTGATCAATCCTGCTTCTGGACTTGGCCTGTTGGTGCACCACAGTGGGGACAACCCCGGTTACCGCACGCACATCATGCGATATGTGGACAAGGGGTACACGGTCATCCTTTTAAATAATAATTCGAATGAACGTATGGAAGCTATATTAGGTCAGGTCGAGAGTATATTGATGAAACAATAAAAAGCCATTAACTAAAATTGTTGTTTACCACCTGATCAGTTTTTTCGTAAGCGCAGCACCATTTTGTAGCCTGCACGTAAACAAATATATTCCGGGCGTTGGGTTGGGGTCTGAATATTCTAGGGTAATAGGAGATGCGTGATATCGGATGGATTTTTGCCAGACTGATTTTCCGGAAAGCGTATGGATGGATAAATCAAGGGTTTGAATTGACTCTGAAGAGATGCTTATCTGAAGGGTATTATGAAATGGATTTGGGGTCGTTTCAATGCTTATATGGGGTTTTTCCTTGGTTTGTTGGTTTACGGGTAATTCCAGGACATAACTGAATAACCCACGGCCATAACTGGCGGCAATCAATTTACGGGTAGGAGGATGAAAATCAAGACTGGTCATGACCATCAGCGGAAGTTCATTCCCTAAGATTTCCCAGTTTTTTCCATTGTTATAGGAACGCCACACACCACCGTCTGTAGCAACGATAATATGTCCTGATAAAGCAGGGTCTGCCACCAATTTATTACAAGGGATAGGGGGTAAGCCTTTAGAAATATCGCTCCAGTTGGACCCGTTATTTTCAGATACAAAGACATGGGGCATCGATTCATTGTACCGGTACCCGGAAAGCGTGAGATAGACCCTGTTTTTTATTAAGGGGTCAGCGGTGACAGAAGTAATCCAGCGTTCCGGTAACCCGGCCTGAATCGGCATCCAGTTACCCCCTCCATTAAGCGTGACCCATACCTGGCCCACATCAGTCCCGCAATAAATGATTTGAGGGTCCACCGGTGATACGGCAATACAGGTGATTGTTCCATACGTTCTTGAGTTGGTTTCTGCAGTTAAAGCAGGAGATATCGATGACCAGGTGACTGCTTTATCCTTGGATCGGTATAACCGATGGGTACCCAAAAACAAAGTCGACGAATTGCCAGGGTGAAACACTACAGGTGTATTCCAGTTTTTTCTGTCGGTCCCGTCTATACCGATTAAGGCATAGCTAAAGCCTTGACCTCCATCTGTACTGCGGACAAAGACGCCATACTGTGATTCGGTATAAACATTCTGGTTGTTTTGCGGATCAACCAGGCATACAAACCCATCCCCACTCCAAATGGTTTGCCACTGGCTTACTCCACTTGTCAGTGTCCGGATACTGCTATTGTCCTGGGTTCCGCCATAGAGGCGCTCCGGTTGGGAATAATCTATATGACAGGTATAAAACTGAGTGATGGGGAGATTATTGATTTTGTTCCAATTGTCGCCATAGTTGCTGCTGGAATAGAGCCCGCCGTCATTACCCAATAGCAGGCGACTGGGATTTACCGGGTCGATATAAAGGGCATGTTGGTCCACATGCACATCTTCGGAAAAATTTTCCGTCATGGCATTAAACTGGTTACCCCCATCCACAGACTTATACCCTGATAAACCCAGGGCATAAACTATCTGCGCATTATCCGGGGCAACATAAATTTTCCCAAACCACCAGCCAAATGTAGCCACATCGATGCGGGCATTGGTCTTACTCCACTGGTCACCGGCATTTACCGATTTATAGATACCCAGAAAATCGCCACTTTCATCCATATAATAAGCAAAGACAATATTGGGTGAGGACGGCGCAAGAGCTAATCCTATTCGCCCTAGGTTTGATCCCGTCGGTAAACCCTGACTCAGTTTAACCCAGACTTTACCCCCGTCAAAGCTACGGTAAACTCCGCATGCTGTCCCCCCATAGTCGATGCCGGAAGGTTTGCGGGATCTTTCCCACAAGGCGGCATAGAGGGTATCCGGGTGGCGGGTATCCATAATAAGGTCAATCGCCCCTACTGAATCAGAGTGGAATAAGACTTGTTGCCAGTTTGAACCCCCATTGGTGCTTTTATAAATTCCGCGTTGATTATTTTTTCCAAACAGTCTTCCCATAGCGGCTACATACACGACCTCCTGATTTTTAGGGTGGAATAAAACTTTAGGAATGCTGCCGGAAAATTCCAAACCCAGCGGTGTCCAGGTTGCCCCGCCATCCAAAGTTTTAAACACCCCATTCCCTTCGTAGGACATCGAACCTCCACCCCCATTTGCTTCTCCCGTACCCACGAGTAAGTGATTAGAATTGGTGGGGTTCAATGCCATATCGCCTATAGACAACAATGGGTTTTGATCAAAAATGGGGATCCACGAGCTGCCCCCGTTTAAAGATTTAAATACCCCTCCTGAAGCGGCCCCGACATAGATAGTACCTGGTGATGTACCAACGGCTTCAACATCGGTGATCCTGCCCCCGATATTGGTCGGTCCTTCAAATTTCCACGATTGCGGAGCATTGCGGGTAAAACGGGGAGGGTGGCGGATAATTTCATTTAAAGATTGGTGATAAAAAGCCTGAGGGATAGAATCATAAGGAAATGCCCGTTGTGCATAAAACCAATCGGAAGGCCTTTCTGCCGGAACATGGATGAGGCTTACATAAAAAAAGATCAACCAATACCAGGTCATGAACGTTCTTTGGTTTTATCCGTGACCATCCTCAGGGTAGCCAGTTGTTTGTAAGCCTCCCGCACAGGCAGGGCGGGAACACCAAAGTAGGTATTATCACCCGCCAGGTCTTTGGAGACGCCGGTTTTAGCCAGGAGAATAGCACGGTCACCGATGGTTATATTTTGTGCGATACCCACTTGTCCATAAACGATTACCTCATCACCTAACGTAACTTTGCCACCTAAAGCAGCCTGGGCTGCTAGGAGGCAATTTTTGCCAATTACAGCTCCATGACCAATGTGGACCTGACAATCGAGTTTAGTTCCTTCCCCAATTACCGTTTCACCGCTGACACCCCGAACAATGGTCGTAGCGGCTCCGACTTCCACCCTGTCTTTTATAACTACTTTTCCAATGGATCTCCAGGCAGTATATTCCTGGTTTTCTTTGTGGTAATAAAATGCATCACTTCCTATGACACATCCGGGTTGTATCATCACCTCTTCACCGATCTCCGTATAACTCCCGATATAGGTATTGGCCTGTATGATGGTGCGGGCTCCAATCCTAGCAAATGGTGCAATGATCACTCCAGGCTCAATCACCGCGGAAGGATCAATATGGGCCAAAGAAGAAATAGCCTCCGTGCAATATATGCTGGGCCTGAAATGCCAGGCCAAAAAATTATAGGCGTCAAAGGGCTGTGTGTGATACAATAAAATCTTATCCGCCGGCGGGTCCATTTTTTTATTGATCAGAATAGCGGAGGCCGCCGATTGCAGGCTTTTCTGGAAATACTTTTCATTGTCGACGAACATCAAATCACCGGGCTCAACTTTATGTATTTCATTCATTCCGGATAAAAGGGTATCCCCAGATCCTATTAATTCAGCTCCACACAAATCAGCTAATTCAGAAACAGTATACTGCCGGGGAAATTTCATACAGAGTTCAAAGATAGGTAGGAATTGGTAGCTAATAGTTAGGATTGAGGGATGAGGGATTTACCCTTGACCCTTGACCCTTGACCAGCGAAGCGTTGACCCGTTGACCCTTTGACCCTTTGACCCTTGACCCTTTGACCCTTGACCCTTTGACCCTTTGACCCTTGACCCTTTGACCCTTGACCTTGACCCTTGACCTTGACCAGCGAAGCGTTGACCCTTTGACCCTTGACCTTGACCCTTGACCTTGACCAGCGAAGCGTTGACCCTTTGACCCTTGACCCCTTGACCCTTGACCCTTTGACCCTTTGACCCTTGACCCTGGACCAGCGAAGCGTTGACCATTGACCATTGATTCAATGGGCATCCAGCCAATTGTCACCAGTACCCATCTCGACTACGATTGGTACAGCAAGTCCCGGGATAGCCACTTTCATTTCATGTTCGATTAGCGGTTTTATCGTATCGACTTCAGGCCGATATACATCAAATACCAATTCATCATGCACCTGCAAGGTCATTACGGAGCGCAAGGATAGTTTTTTTATCCGGTCGTGGATTTTTACCATGGCCACCTTAATCATATCGGCTGCAGAGCCCTGAATAGGGGAATTGATGGCATTGCGCTCTGCCTGGGCCCTCACCGTGAAGTTTCGTTCATTGATCTCGGGTAGATATCTCCTCCTGCCCAACAACGTTTGGATGTACCCATTTTGTTTGGCAAAGGTTACGGTATCGATCATGTATTGTTTGATGCCCGGGAACTGGGTAAAATAATTGTCGATAATGTCTTTGGCTTCACCACGCGGTATGTTCAGTGTCTGGCTCAGACCAAATGCCGATTGGCCGTAGGCGATTCCGAAATTGACAGCTTTAGCCCGCCTCCGCATTTCTTTGTTTACTTCCGCAGCTTGTACATTAAACACCTTAGATGCGGTGGCGGTATGGATATCTTCACCGCGGTTAAATGCCTCCATCATATTTGCGTCCTGGCTGATAGCCGCGATAATCCTCAATTCTATTTGTGAATAATCCGCTGATAAGATGATATGGTCCTTGTCCCTGGGAATAAAAGCTTTGCGGATTTCTTTGCCCCGGTCTGTGCGTATCGGAATATTTTGAAGATTGGGACTAATGGAACTCAACCTTCCTGTGGCAGCGATAGTCTGATTAAACGTAGTATGTAATCTTCCGGTCTTGGCATTGATCAATTCCGGAATGGCGTCAACGTAAGTAGATTTAAGTTTAGCCAACTCCCTGTAGTTGACTATAGCATCGATAATCGGATGGATTTCTGCCAGCTTGGACAGGGTATCTTCATTGGTTTGATATTGGCCTGTTTTAGTTTTTGGAGCGGCATAGGGAATTTTCATCCTGTCAAATAAAATCTCACCCATTTGTTTTGGAGAATCCAGGTTAAACTGTGCCCCTGCCATTTGATAAATCTTATCCCTGATCTCCACAAGCTCTTTGCCCAATTGGGAGGAATAATCTGCCAGAAATGACGCGTCGACCTGAACGCCTTCCCATTCCATATCCTGCAAAGTAGCCACCAAAGGCAGCTCCACTTCATGATACAATTTGGTCAATACTTTTTGGTCCAATAAGGGGTCAAATACTTTTTTAAAACGCAAGGTGACATCCGCATCTTCTGCGGCATATTCTGCCAGGTCTTTTAAGGGTACTTCGGACATCGATTTTTGTTTTCTGCCCGCTTTGCCAATTAATGCTTCGATGGGCACCGGTGTATACTGAAGATAGGTTTCAGCGAGATAATCCATTTTGTGGCGTTGATTGGCATCAATCAGATAATGCGCCACCATCGTATCGTAAAACGGCCCCTTGATTTGTACCCCATATTGGCGGATGACATGCCAGTCAAATTTAAGGTTGTGGCCAATTTTTATAATATCCGGATGTTCAAGTAAAGGCCTGAAAAGCTGCACCAGGGACTTAGCCTGGTCAAAATCGGATGGCACAGGAACAAACCAGGCCTGATGTGCTTTAAAGGAAAAGGACATCCCAATCAGGTTGGTATCCATCGAATCCAAACCAGTCGTTTCAGTATCAAAAGCAACCTCGGTTTGTTGAAGCAACAATCTGAGTAATTCGTTTTGTAAACTAAGGGTATCTGCCATTTTATAATCGTGGTCTGTGTTGGCGATTGTAAATGCAGCCTGGATCCCATCATCCATGGGATCTGATTCTTCGGATGGATCATCAAATAAAGTGGGCACCGCTGATGGGCCGGGTTTTCGATTGACACTGAATTCATCGCCGAATAATCTTTTTCCAATAGTCCGGAATTCCAGCTCCGCAAATATAGGCGCCAGGATTTCCCGGTCAGGGGGGCCGATAGCCAGATCGGATTCATTAAATTCAACCGGGACATCATTAATCACCGTTGCCAGTTTTTTGGATAGGAAGGCATTGGCCTTACCTTCGATTAGTTTGTCTTTTATTTTTCCTTTTACTTCATCGATCCTTTCGTAAAGGTTTTCTATGGACCCAAATTCTTCCAGCAGCTTGATCGCCGTCTTTTCCCCGACTCCGCTCACTCCCGGGATATTGTCTACGGCATCCCCCATCAACCCCAATAAATCTATCACCTGCAGCGGGTCATTGATCTGAAATTTTAATTTTACCTCTTCAATTCCCAATACCTCTGCAGGTGCTCCTTGTTTACCCGGGCGGTACATTTTTATTTTGTCGGTAACACATTGGGCGAGGTCTTTGTCCCCGGTCATGATAAATACTTCATGGCCGGCATCAGCCCCCTTTCTTGCCAGGGTCGCTATGACGTCATCCGCCTCATAACCTTCATATTCATACAACGGAATATTCATCCCTTTGATGATGTTGCGGATCCATGGGCCGGCATCCTTGATGGGCTGTGGGGTTTCATCCCGATTGGCTTTGTAGTCTGCAAATTCTTTTTCCCTCAGGGTTTGGGATGGATGGTCAAAGACCACAGCGATATGGCTGGGTTTTTGTTTTTCAAGGATTTCCATCAATGAAATGGTAAACCCATATATCGCAGAAGTATTAAAACCTTTAGAGTTGAGGATTGGATTGCGGATGAAAGCGTAATATGCCCTGAATATCAACGCATAAGCATCGAGCAAAAATAGTTTATGACTCATGGAGCAATATAGGGAAATTTAACTTTGCCCGAATTTACATTTTGAGGCTTTTCCAATGAAAGGGAAACATTGGAAACCCTGTCTGCAGTTTTGATTTTATGGACACAACGGACCCCTGGATTCAACTAAATGCTGTTATTATTTGGAATCCATTTCTATACTGTTTGAAAATCGCTCCGGATAGATTTGGTATTCCTTACATTTTTCAATATAAACAGACGTAGCCGGATCTTCTGTTCTCAACGCTCCATGTTGTTTAAACAACTCCAGCGCCTGCAGAAAGTCCTGTTTTTGAAATGCGCTGTGTGCCTGCTCCCAGATACTGAAATAGGGCTCGTGGCGTTCTCTATTGGTTTTATAGTCAACCAATTCAAAGATGGCCACAGGTTCTTGTTTGCCCATGACTTTAGTAGCCGGTAAAGGCCTGAATAAAAATTGATCGCTTCGACAATAATCTTTGGAAAATTCAGTGACCAGGATATTGACATTAAAAAACTTAGTAAGGCTTTCAACGCGGGAACCCAGATTGACCGAATCTCCTATGGCCGTATAATCAAATCTTTTGGTTGACCCGATATTCCCGATAGTCATTTCACCGGTGTTGATACCAATTCCGATTTTTAAGGGTCCAAAATTGTTGTTGATCAGCCATTGATTGACTTCTTCGAGTTTATGGATCATTTCGAGAGCCACTTCGCATGCTTCATCGGCGTGGTCAGAGAATTCCAGTGGCGCACCAAATATGGCAAAAATAGCGTCACCGATAAATTTATCGATGGTCCCCTCATGATCCAGGATCGGTTCGGACATGGCCGATAAATATTTGTTCAGGATGGCAACCACCAATTGAGGATCCATTTTTTCGGAATATTTGGTAAACCCACGGATATCAGAAAATAAAACCGATAATACTTTTTTTGTACCTCCCAACATGAGGCTTTTCGGGTCTTCAATGATTTTATTTACCACGGTGGCAGATACATAAGTTCCGAAAGCAAATTTCAGCTGGCGCTTTTGTTTCTGTTCTGTGAAGTAACTATAGGTGGTGGTGAGTATACTGACAAATAACGTACTGCCCAATAACAAGCCCAATGGAATCAGGAGGTTGAGTTGCTGAAACAATAAGAGGATACTCACTAAAATCTCCAGGACAATGGCCGCGGTGAGGAACAATAGTCCAAACAGGGGTTCCATATTACTTTGTATGAAAGAAAGTAAAACCATGGCGACCAAGAGTATGCCTAAAAAAGTGACCAGGTTAAATTCTTTAAAATAAGCCTGGTTGATCATATTGAGAAAACCTACGGCGTGTATATTGACCCCGGGTACACGGTCATCTTTATCCGGTGTGGTCTTAAGATCTTCAAGGCCTGAAGCACTGGCCCCCATAAAAACCACCTTGTCTTTAAAATAGGATGCTGGTACAATATCGTTTAATACTTTATAAAAGGAAATGGTGCGGATCGCTTCATCCGTACCCAGCCAATTTATCTTAAATGCTCCTTTTTTATTGAGGGGAATTGAAAAGCTGTCCATAAGATACATGGTGCTCCCTTGAAAGCTAATTTCAGATTCATTGATCCCCAAAATATCGATCAGCATATAAAAGGGGAAATTGGCTACCAGTCTGATCTGACCATCCTTGACCGGGCCTACCTGTTGGATCAGTTGATAGTCGCGGATGACCCCATCAAGGTCCGAAGGCATATTGATGCTACCTACTGCACGGGCTCCCTGTAAAAAGGAGGGCAGTGGGGTTTGTGGATATATAATTTTTGAAAAACGCCTGGTTTTATCCGGAGTGGTAACAATCGTCCTTAGCGTTTGAATTTGGTTTTCTGTAACCTGGAGGGTGCTGTCCGAATCATCAAAAAATGATAAGTATACATTTTGGGATTTGGCGATGGAATTTGCAAGTTCCCGGTCGGTGCTTAATGCAGCTATAACTCTGGTGGAATCCGGGATCCCGGCGGCAGACATCATGTGTTTGTAGATATCGGGAAGGGAATCCGATTCGGTATACAACATATCCACCCCGATCGCAATGGCACCGGCTTCGGCAACCTTTTCGATCACCTGTGCATCATAAAGCCTTGGCCATAGCTGCACCCTGCCCAATTCACGGATACTGGCATTGTCAATATCCACCACCACGATATTATCTGTCCTGATCTGGGTGTGCTTTGTATTTATACTTCTGCTTTTATAACCCAGATCGTAGAGGGCATTTTCAAGCTTTTTAACCGGAGAAGTGACCAGGCGATTATTGCTGATCCAGACTATCCCAGAGGTGATTGCTATACTTAAACAAGAAATAATTAAAGCCCGAACAAACTTGCGGGTGAATGTTTTTAATTTCAATTGCTAGCCGGAAATTTTGCTAAAACCATTTCAGCCTGGTTTTTTAAATCGTCGCTGGAGTATTTTATTATAAATTTTTCAAAGACTTCTCTGGCTTTGACCTGGTTGTTGACCATGAGGTAAGAATGTCCAAGAGCGAATGTGGCATATTTAGCCATGGAATCCATTGGCTTTTGATCTAAAAATGTTTTAAAGGCCCAAACCGATTTTACATAATCTCCTTTTTCATAAATCGCAGAAGCTTCTTCGTAGGTAATTTCTTTGTCTTCTTTCCAATACAACTGATCCGGTTTTGGGAGGCTGTCAGCGACTACTTTTGAACGGCGAATGCCCCCTTCTTCTGCGCGACGGGATTCATTGGCCGACCTGAATACTTTCTTAAATCCTGAAAATACGGATTCGGATTGGGCGAGCGCTTTGGAATTGCTTTGATCATACAAATCCTTCACCAGGTATATGCTGGTTGGTTCCACGGTCGTTTTGGCTCCATTAGACCAGGTGATTTCTACTATAGATTTTGCTGCAGTTTTTATTGTTTGCAGGTAATAAACCGGCGTGTTGATATTGATCTGAAGAGATTGAGATCCCTGAAGCAAGGTGGCCTGGCCTTCCATATAAGTTACTTTACCAACCTGATTGTTAGCAGTATTTTGGGCAATGACAGATGGTAGGGCTGAAAATAAAAAGACATGTAGTATAAAGGTTCTGAATTTCATTTTATTTGATTTAGTAATTGTTTGTAATGGGTAACTATAGTTGAGTTGATCGAAATTGCGAGGTCAAACCATTTTTTAGCCGCAGTTTTATCATTGATAGCCAAAGTCGCTTTCGACAAATTGATCAGGGTCTGAATGTCAGATTTATCAAAGTTATAACTTTTTTCATAATAGTCGATCGCCGATTTGAATTTATTTTGTTGAAAGGCTATGTTACCCAGGTTGTTATAAAGCGAAGGGTTTTCCGGCGAAAGTTGTACCGCTTCCTCTAAAATACGCTGGGCTTCATCCCACTGACCGATCTGGGCAATTAATACTGCGTATTTATTTTTGATGTAAATGTTGGTAGGTTCATTCTGGTATTGTCCTTTCATTATAGCCAGGCTGCTGGAGTTCAATTTGCCAAAAATCTGTTGCATTTGCTGAGTGTATTCCTGGATCCAGTTTTTATCATCAGCAGGCAGTGACGGAATGTTACCCGGGACAAAAGAAGATGGCCTGTAAACTTTTCTGGCATCCTGCAAAGTCACAATATCCGGAAACTGGCCTTTGGAAATTTCCTGGTAATACCGGGTAGCGGCTTTTTCCCAGGCCTGGGAAAAGGGTGCTGAACCAATCAAGGTTGTTTCGATCGGTAGCCAGGCTTTGCCCTGATATTCAATGATATCCTTTGGATTATACCCCAGTATTTTAGCATCTTCAGGGTTCATTTTAAGGTCGATCGCCATAAAAATATGGCCCGGTACGTCGATAAATGCAGTCGCAACCCCGGAATTTTCAAGCAGGGCGCAATATAAAGTCACCAGGTCATCACAATCCCCTACTTTTCGGATCAGGGTCTCCCCCGGATATTGCAGGAAATCAATCAGATTGGTGTTGGTGGATACGGCCGTATAACTTAACTCCGGATCAGGCAGATAATTGAGCCGCAAACCATTCAAAACAGTGTATAACTTGAGTGCCGTCGACAAATTATCATGAATGGCGTTGGAAGCAACTTTGGAAAAGTACTCACTACTGGTGCGCGCAAAATCATTGATCGGCCCCGCTCCCTGGGTAATGAACGAAACCAATCTTTTTTTGTCCGCCCAATTAATCGCATTGCGTTCGTTAATTGTAATCGGAACGGTTTTACTGGCGGTCCTGGTTTTGTTGTCGTAGTTATAATTGACAGATAATTTTGCCTGTATTTTCTGGCTTTGAGTCAGCTCCAGAATTTTTGGAGAAAAGATCGCAGTCAGGCTGACGATGGAATTGGAATACCCAACCAGAATACCGGATTTTTGAACAGTTGGTTCAGTCATCAGGCCTGGAATTTCCAGTGACATATCCGAGTATTTAATGGGTAATTTGGTATTGTTGGTAATGATTACATCTCCGATGGGCAATAAGGAAAGGTCTCCATAATTGTTGTACAGAGAAGGGAATACATCTGGGATTTTAATTTCGGCAATCGTCAACGGTTCTTCATTGGCTGATACTTGTTGCCTGAGGTCCAGCGCATTTTGAAGGGCAGCTTTGATTTGGGCATTCGCCGGATCAAGACCTTGTGCTGTTTGAAACACGGTTACCGCTTCATAAACGAGGCCGGCAGAAAGATCCGCAGTACCCAGGTTGTACCAGGCCATGGCATTTTTGGGGTCCTGGCCGGTTAGCTTTCGGTATATTTCAGTCGCCCGGACATAATCACTCATTCGAGTGTACAGTTGAGCCATCCGGTTTCTGTAATAATCGAGCTTTTCTAAAGCGATCGTACTGTTGGGTTTGCCGGATTCATAATAAAGGAGGGCGAGTTTATAATAATCAATTGCTTTCTGATTGTTGGAGGTACGCTCATAAGCCTCGCCCAAAGGGCCGTAGAAAGATTTATTGGAGGGGTCGGCCTGGACTGCTTTTTCCAGTTGCGAAGCGGCTTCCGGATAATTTCCATTTAAAAGTTCTATGGTTCCGATTTTTCCAATGTAGTTGGCATTGGAGCGGTCTTTGATCAATAATTGTTTGTATAAAGCAAGCGCTTCACCGTGGTGTCCTGCCAGCAATTGAGTCTCGGCCAGCCCGATAGTATACGGGACGTGATTGGGTTTTTGACTCAGTAAAAAATCGTATTCTGAAATAGCTTCAGAATATTTGTTGAGATTTTTAAGTGCACCGCCTAACAATTCCCGGATGACCAGGCTCTGATCATTATTAAATCTTCCGCCGTAAAGACTTACCGTTTCTTTGGCTTTTTTCTCCAGCTCTGCGTACTTGCCGTTTAGGGAAAGTACCTGCAGGTGCTGAATATATTCGTTTTGAAACGCTTTTTTATCGCGCATCAACAAATCAATGGATCGTTTGATATTGCGCTCACATTCATTCAGCAAGGCCTGAAGTTCATAGTCCGGGGACCCGGCCCGGGCTTTTAATTCATAGAGTTTCATGACCGTGAGGTAGGCTGCAGAAAGATAATGGGGGTCTTCCGGCAACCACTCAATCAATTTGAGCCTCATTATCCTGGCATGGGTGAGGGTATTGGTGTTGGGTATGTTTTCCAGAACTGCTGCCACGGAATCCACGGTGGCCAGGATAAACGGCTTTAAAAAAGTCTGACTTACGACTTTTTCCGTTTCATCCAAAATGGTTGAATAATTTTCCTGCGAAGCCAGTTTCCAGAATAAAATCTGATACCCGCTCGTCAAACCCTGTTGGATTTCAGCATTTCTCGGGTTGAGATTATAAGCTGATTTTAAGAGGTTAAGCCCTTTAATCAGGTCTGTATTTTTATTCAACTGGAGCCTCCCCATATCGTATAAAGACCTGGAAATAAACTGGACCATTTTCTGGGGACGGCCCATATAGCGGAGTGCATTTTGATACGCGATCATCGATTCTTCATATTGATTGTTCGTTTTCAAATAATTTCCCAATCCAAAAAAATTATCAAACCCGTTGGTCGGTTTACCCCATCCGGAAGGATTGAGGTAGACTAATTTGTAACGACGGCTTTTACCTTTATAAACAGTTTGTTCGTCCACAATGAATTGAGTGCCTCCGGTGGTGTAAGCCAGCGAATCGCTGCCATCCACAGCATATGTCAGTAAGCCATACCGGTTTGCCCGATGCGAATTCAACGGTTTTACATTTACGATCAATAACTTATCTTCGATGTCAAAGCCATAAACATTTTCAGGTTGCGGCGGCGTTACTTTAATCTGATAGGTGGAAAACTTATTATCCCCATCGATGGCAAACAACTGATAGGTTTTAGGGTTAATCATCATGGAATTAGAAACACCCGGAACCTGGGCAAGTTTTTGAGGAGTAGTTAACCATTGATAGACTTCGATTTGTTTTGTTGATTGATTTTGAATAATCAGAAATCCGAGTGGGTCGACGATAAAGTGCTGGATCTCGTCCGGTTTACCGGTACCCAGACGAAGTATCCCGGGAGACGGTTTGCCATTTTGATCGTACTTCAGGATCGCATTGATTTTGTCATCCCAAACAAAAAAGGCATCGCGTTGATTGCTCCAGGCAGATTCAGGGGATTGTACCCCGTTGAGGGTTATGGTTTTGAGAAGCTTTCCCTGAGGGTCGAAAAAATGGGCATTGTTTTTACCGGCATCAAATAACAGAATCTGGCCCTGAATAAAACCCAGGGAAACGGGCTTTTTGATTTTATCCGTGACGGCATCACCAAAATTCCCCATTAATTTACCGGTGACGGCATCAAATCTTAAAACTTGTTTTTCTTTTTGGTCGAGAATAAAAACAGATTGATCATCTGCGATAAGGTCAATACCCTGGGAAAAATCTTTGGTGCTGGTAAACAATATCTGACCATCCGGTTTATAAGCAATCAATTGATCCCGGCGGTCTTTGGGGATTACGTACATGGTTCCGGCGCCATTGATGGCAGCTTTAAAAAAAGGCAGGCTTTTTTCAGAATTGATTGGCACTATCTGAAAAGAATCCTGCAGGGAGGTTAGATTGTTTTGAGGGCTGGCCTGACCCAGGAGGGACGGGGTCATTCCCAACAAGGTTATCCACAACCATAACTTTTTATAAAATAACATCATAAGTATTTGAGTCAAAGGAACGGAAGTATCCTCTTTAAAATTATAAAACTTAAAATTCAAACTCATAAAATTGCCCTACGGAGCTGTTAAAATGTATAAAAAGGGTATAAAA
>JAWXBI010000007.1:0-28073 GCA_034439915.1 Saprospiraceae bacterium
ATTGGCAATGATCAGCTCTGCCGCTCGTTTTTCTTTCTCCTGGTTTTGAAAAGCCAGTTCCTTGTTGGCAATGCCTAACTCTGCCGCCCGTTTTTCTTTTTCATCATCCTGAAATGCAAGTTCTATGTTAGCAATTCCCAGTTCTGTAGCACGTTTTCTTTTCTCTTCTTTTTGAAACGTCAGTTCTTCGTTAGCAATAACCAGCTCTGTAGCTCGTTTTCCTTTCTCGTCTTTTTGAAAAGCCAGTTCTTTATGAGCAATAATTAATTCTGCCGCCAGTTTATCTTTTTCTTTGATCTGAAAAGCCAATTCTTTACGAGCAATAATTAATTCATTATCATTTGATTCATTTTGTTTTCTCATCGTATTGCTCTATAAAATTGTTCTGTTATGAATTGGCGCATAATTAATTGCTTTGTAATGTGATCACAAAATTTTCCCTGACCGGTTGTGTAAGATTTCCTTGCGCTATAATTGTTAACACTTGAAGAATTATTTTTTTGAATTGCGTAAATTGAGGAGTTTTACGAATGAAATATTGCGCCCCGTTTTGGTAAAACTGGTTTACTACCTCTTGTTCAAGGGAGGTGGAGAACACGATTACAGGAAACAACTTCAGTTTACTGTTTTGTTTTATTTCCGATAAGCATTCGAACCCGTTTTTACGGGGCATATTCAGGTCAAGGAGTAGAACATCAGGAAGTTCCTGTGTTCCATTTGTAAGCAGATGCATAAGGTGCTCTCCATCAGGCAAAGTTATAAAATTCGCAGATAGAGATGACCCATCTAACACTGCTTTAAAAAAGAGTGAATCGTCAGCATCGTCATCTGCAAGAAGTATATTCAAAGGAGCATTTTGTTGTTCAGCGTTCATAAGGGACTTATTAAAATATCCAGTCAAAGTATCCTGATAGGCGGAGCAAAGATATTGTTTCTATGATTCGTGTAAATTAACATCCTTTAAACAACTAAGCCTGATGCAATTAAAGAAAAGAAGTTAAGCGCTCCAGCTGAACCGCCAATACCTACAATGAATATAGGCTGAACTGTTTTCATTGATTGTTATTTATTTTTTTCATTCTCAGGAGCACTTTTATCAAAATTCTTTTTCTGATTGCCGCTAAACGTAGATTCAGCATTGGGTGTCAAAATAATTCCATCATCACTCAAAATAAATTTGTGGATATCGCTATCATGGCTAGTGCCACGAGACTTAACAATGAATACTTCCCGGGTGCGTTTTCTACCCTCATCATCTTCTACCATTCTCACAATAATCCAGGTGTCAATCAGTGATGAAACACCTATTTCACCACTCGTGTTACTTTGAAAGGTTGCAGAAACAAGACTTGTAAAAAACGTAGTGATGCTCCTGGATTTAAAGAGATCAATCATGCGGGTAATCATCGATGAAACTTCACGTAGTTCCCCTTCTCCAACAAGACTTGTGAGGGGATCTACAACCACCGCCTTTGGTTTGAAACTATCAACCAGCTTATAAACATTCAGTAAATGCATCTCCAAACCAAGAAAGGAAGGTCTAAGAGCCACAATCTTTAATAATCCTTTTTCCACCCAGGGCGCTAAATCAATACCGATAGAAAGAAGGTTTTGAACGAGTTGCCCTGATGATTCTTCATAGGAGAAGAAAAGACATCGTTCACCACGTTTACAACTTTCCAGTGCAAATGCCCCCGCAAAACTTGTTTTTCCGCTACCTGCTGTGCCCGAAGCCAGTATTGTGCTGCCTTTGGTGTAACCTTTACGGCTCTTGAATAATTTATCTAACGATGGAATTCCTGTAGAAACCTTCTGGTCTGTGCCCGGTTGTTCAAGCCCTGCTGAAGTGATGGGAATTACTGAAAGTCCTTGATTATCGATGACGAATGGATATTCGCTTGTTCCATGACTTGACCCCCGATATTTAATGACACGAATTCTACGGGTGGCCATTTGGTCTCTCACCCTGTTATCCAGCAGAATGATGCAATCGGAGATATACTCCTCCAGACCATGACGTGTATATGAATCGTTTTGTCCCGGCTCGCCTGTAACGATTGCCGTAACCTTTTTTTCTTTAAGCCATCGAAAAAGTCTTTTTATCTCTAAGCGAAGAATACCAATATCTGTAATCCCTGAAAAAAGCGATTCAAGCGAATCTAAAACAACACGTTTGGCACCGATAGAATCAATGGCTTCTTCCAAACGAACGAATATTCCTTCAAGGTTAAAGTCGGTCTCCTGAATGTCTTTGCGCTCTAAAACAACATTTTCAAGCACAATCTTTTTCCGCGAAACAAGGCCTGGCAAATCCATATTGAGAGAAGCCACGTTTTTATAAAGTTCATCTTCTGTCTCTTCAAACGACATGAGAATACCTGGCTCGTTATAATCGGTCGCACCTTTGATTAGAAAATCAATCCCAAAAAGTGTTTTGCCGGAGCCGGCATTTCCGGAAACTAAAGTGGTTCCATTTTGCGGTAGCCCGCCTTCGGTAATTTCGTCAAAACCTTTGATGCCGGTAGGGCATTTGATCAATTTGTTACGAATAGTTGTGCTTTTTTTCTTGGTAGATTTTATCATTATGATAGTCCTTTATTATTTTATTAAGATAGAGTTCCCATAGATTTATTTTCAATTTAAATCTACTAAATTTATTCATACTGTCTATTTCGCAGGATTGTACCTTGTTTGTCGATCGATTATTGCTTCCTCTATCGCCCCAGCATGACCGTTAACGGTTTCGGGCTTGGCGATCGGGCGGGATTTCCCTGCCTGACTGCGTCACGCAGGCAGGGGAGCACAAACTGTCAACCTGCACTGAACTTAAATAGAAGCACCAAACACCAAGTTTGTAAAGCGTGTCCAGCCTTTTATCGGGGTCAGCCCGCCTGACGCAAAGCCCGTGTTGTGCGTTCGTATTACTCTTGCCATAAAGATGTGTTGTTCTAATATAACGTAAACTGTCCTAAGAATTTAGGAATAAATAATCTGGTTCAATATTCAAGTTACTTAACATAGTTAGGAGATACGCACTTTTGCCAATACTCAACTATAATTTTGACTAGCTCCCTTAATTCTTGGAAACTTGAAGGCTTGATAAAAAAGCCTTGAATTGATTTTGAGTAAGCGTCAATAACAGCATCTTGTTCGGCACTTGTTGTAAAAAATAAGTAAGGAATGGTTTTTATTCGAATGCTCTCGTTTTCATGAATTTGTTTTCTTAATTCTATTCCATTTAATTTTGGCATATTAATATCAGAAAAAACAATGAATGGTTCAGTGCTTTCTGCAGTCAAATAGGCAAGTGCCTCTTGTCCGTCATTAAAAAAAATAATTTCATTTTTATAGTGGAGTTCTTCAAATACTTCACCAAACATTTCTTGGTCATCAATGTCATCTTCAACGATTATAATTGCTCCATTCTTATTCATTTTATTTTGTTTGAAAGTTTAATGTGCAAATGTAAAATTTAATTTCCTGCAGTCACTTTGAAGCTCGCACTGTCGCCAAAAGCATGAAGAACAACATCTGGTTTTACGCAATATTGAGTTAAATATCAAATATCAGCATTAAATGCGATTATCCATACTTCTATTCGGCCTGCGGAATGTGAATTTATTGGTGTGCGTGGGTATAGATATCCGTGGTCTATAGGGATTGGTGTCCCAGCGCTTTATGGATCGCCCGGAGATCTAGGCCTGCCTCCAACAAATGGGTGGCAGCCCGAAGACGTACGAATGCCGAAGTGTATATACTGTAGAATAGGCCTCCACATTGGCCTTTTCCAATGCCCTGTGAAACACAACTTGTATGCTTCTTGCGCTATAAGGACCCCTATCCATGCTCTACACAAACCAATATTGTACCGGATAAGCTTTAATATAACCCTGCAAACAGCAGGAAGAAGGTACTTAAAGACTAAAATAGACCTGGAATTTAGTGATCAATTGATTCAAATTAGTGAGAGCCCCTGAAAAATGACCCGATACTTAGGGTCTCAAATCCATTTTCCAGGTATGTAAGGTTAGAATTGAAAATTAAAACTGTTGGAAAACTCCTCTAGGAAAGAGATATTTGCAGTCCGAAGAAAAAAACCCTCGATAGGGTGGTGGTCTCATAGTTCAACGGATAGAATAGGAGTTTCCTAAACTCTTGATCCAGGTTCGATTCCCGGTGAGACTACCACTTTTTCCAGGGTGCCTTTCAACTAACCGTCCCGGACTATGTCCTGGCTGGAAAACCCAAGGATCAATCCATAATTTCTACATTTTTTAAATTTGTCTGCTCATCACTTTAAACTTCACCGGCCTCAGGTCCTGGAAGTCGTCCAATGTCTTAAAGAAATATTTCAACAGCAACGGTTAGCCGATAAAGTCATCGAAAAATGTTTTAAATCGAATCCCAAACTGGGAAAGCGGGACAGGGCATTTATTGCAGAACAAGTATACGATATCACCAGAAATTATGTCCTCGTATCTTCCTGTGTCCCTGAAGCCGAAAACTTCTGGTCAATAGTCGGGGCCTGGCTGATTATCAAACAACAGGACTTGCCGGAATGGCAGGAATTCCAATCCTTATCGGTATCCCGGGTCCAAAAAAATCTGGCAGGCTTGATAAAAGACCCTGCCTTCAAATGGTCGATACCTCCCGGCCTCGATATTTATGGTAAATCGGTTTTAGGGGAGAGATGGTACAAGGAGATGCAGGCAATGCACCAGGCAGCACCCCTGATCATCCGGGTAAATAGGATAAAAGCAAACAGTAAACAGGTCAGCGAAGCATTACAATCCCTTGAAATCAGGTACCGGTTGATCCCGTCCTCGTCTACGGAGTCTATTGTCATTGATCAACGTATCAATTTATTTTCTACTCCTATATTTAAACAAGGTTGGGTGGAAGTTCAGGACCACTCATCCCAACAAGTTGGCCACTTTGTTGCTCCTCAGCCAGGTATGCGCATCGTGGATGCCTGTGCCGGGGGTGGCGGCAAATCGTTGCATCTGGCGGCACTGATGGGCAATAAGGGGCGTATCATCAGTATGGATATCGATGGGTACAAATTGAATAATCTGAAAGTGCGGGCCAAAAGGGCAGGCGCCGGAATCATCGAAAGTCGTCTGATTGAAAACAATAAAACGATTAAACGACTGGCAGAAACTGCGGACAAAGTATTATTGGATGTGCCCTGTAGTGGGTCCGGGGTGCTGAGGCGCAACCCCGATGCCAAATACCGGCTGGACAAGGATTATATTGAACAATTGATCATCAAACAAAAACATATACTCGACGACTACAGCATCATGGTCAAACCCGGAGGAGAATTGATTTATGTGACCTGCAGCATATTTCCCGCTGAAAATGAAAACCAGATCGAATTATTTTTAAAAAACCATCCGGAATTTGAATTGATCCAGACCCAGCAATTGTGGCCCTCAGAATGCGGTTTTGATGGATTTTTTATGGTTAAAATGAAAAAGCATGCCCCTGCCGTTTAAATAGGCTGCGAAATATTTTTACCTTTACATCCCGTAGTAACATAAACGCAATTTCAGGCTATGAGTAAATACGTATTTATTACGGGTGGAGTCACCTCCTCATTGGGGAAAGGAATCATAGCCGCCTCACTGGCCAAATTGCTTCAATCACGTGGATTTAAAGTCACTATTCAAAAATTTGACCCCTATATCAATGTAGACCCGGGTACCCTCAATCCGTATGAACATGGGGAGTGTTATGTGACGGTGGATGGTGCCGAAACGGACCTTGACCTGGGGCATTACGAACGGTTCCTCAATACACCGACTTCACAAGCCAACAATGTCACCACAGGCAGGATATACCAAACGGTAATCAATAAAGAACGAGCAGGTGACTACCTGGGTAAAACTGTGCAGGTCATTCCTCATATCACGGATGAGATCAAAAGGCGTATTAAATTGCTGGGGAATGACAAGACCTATGATATCATCATCACCGAAATAGGAGGCACGGTAGGGGATATTGAATCTTTGCCTTATCTGGAAGCTATCCGGCAGCTCCGGCAAGAATTGCCCCATTACGATACGGTGTTTATGCACCTCACCCTGATACCCTATTTATCTGCCGCCAATGAACTCAAAACGAAACCCACCCAGCATAGTGTCAAGGAGCTGCTGACGACCGGAATCCAGCCCGATATCCTGGTTTGCCGGACGGAACATCCCATCAATAAAGAAATCAGGCAAAAGCTGGCACTGTTTTGTAATGTCGATAAAAATTCTGTTGTCGAAGCCATTGATGCAGAGTCCATCTATGATGTCCCTATCCTGATGCTGAAGGAAGCCCTGGATAGGATCGTACTCACCAAACTACACCTCAAATCTAAACACGAACCGGATTTGGAAGCCTGGCGTACTTTCCTGGCCAAATTAAAACATCCGGTGAGTGAAGTCACTATTGGATTAATCGGCAAATACCACGAATTAAGAGATGCCTACAAATCCATCTACGAATCTTTTGTACACGCCGGGGCGGTCAATGAATGTAAAGTAAATATTGAGGCCGTACATGCAGAATCTCTTGAAAACCTCGATCAGATTCCCGACAATCTGAAACATTTGCATGGTATACTGATTGCCCCTGGTTTTGGTGCTCGCGGCATTGAAGGAAAATATAGGGCAATTGAATATGCCAGGACTCAATCAGTACCTTTTTTTGGGATTTGCCTGGGCCTTCAATCGGCTGTAGTCGAATTTGCCAGAAACGTCCTGAATATCCACGATGCAGCCAGTACGGAAGTGAATCCTGCCTCCAAAAACCCGGTAATCGATATGATGCAGGAACAAAAAATGATCACGGCCAAAGGAGGCACTATGCGATTGGGATCGTTTGATTGCAAGATCAAACAAGGATCTGCTGCATATAAAATTTACAATAAAGAAATTATAAGGGAAAGACACCGCCACCGTTGGGAGTTTAACAATAAATATGCTGACTTATTTGAAGCTAGTGGATTCCATGCCTCCGGAGTAAATCCCGAATCCAACCTGGTTGAAATCATGGAATTGAGCTCCCATCCCTGGTTTATCGGTGTACAATTTCATCCGGAATTACAAAGTACGGTTGAAAACCCACATCCATTATTTGTTTCCTTCATAGAGGCAGCTATCCAATTCAAACTTAAAGGAATCCAGGTCCAACCAGAAGCGGTATTTAATTCCTGATAGCATGGTAAATGGTCAGGGTTGAATTATTACCTTAGTTTGATTAAAACAAGGTAATATGACTCCAGGGAATAAAACGGAACGAAGGGAATTCATTAAACAAAGTGCCTATGCGTCCTTAGGGCTTCTCATGCTTCCTGGCAAGAAAAAAGCCGCCCCAAGTGACCGGGTGAGGGTGGCCCATATTGGCCTTGGGGGCATGGGGTTAAACCACCTTAAATGGTTTCAGGCCCTGCCGGAAGCGGAGATCGTCGCCTTGTGTGACCTGGATCAATCGCACCTCGCTGAAGCCCATAAAACACTGCTCAACCTGCAGCCCGATTCAAAACCCGATACCTATAATGACTTCAGGAAATTACTGGAAAGAAAAGATATCGATGCGATCACCTGTGCTACACCTGACCATTGGCATGCCCAGGTGGCTATCCTGGCTTTTGAGGCTGGTAAGGATGTTTATGGAGAAAAACCCCTTTCGTATAATATTAGGGAGGGGCAGAAAATGTTGAAGTCATTGAATAAACACGATCGTATTTTTCAGTTGGGCACCCAGATCCATGCCGGCGAAAATTATCATCGGGTGACCGAGATAATTCAATCCGGTAAGTTGGGTAAAATTCATACAGTCAGGATGTGGAAGACCGGTGAACCTCCAATCCTAAACGCTGCTCAGGTTCAGGACCCTCCGGTACACCTTAATTGGGATTATTGGTTGGGTGGTGCCCCATATACGGGATATACTCCGGATCGCTGCCATTTTACTTATCGTTACTTTCTCGATTATTCCGGGGGTATATATCAGGACTTCTGGTGCCATATCGCCGATATTGTCTGGTGGTCCCTTCAACCCAAAGGGTTAAAATCTATTGTATCCCGCGGAGAAAAATCAGGCGGAGTGGGGGATACCCCCAGATGGCTTGAGGTAGATTATGAATTCGACCAATTAAAAATTTATTGGACTTCCGTTCCTCCGGCCGTCCAGGGTGCAGCGGGCAAACATATCGGTGCTTATTTTGAAGGTGAGCATGGCACACTTTTATGTGATTATACGACCCGGGAAATTACGATCAACGGGCAGGTGATGAAGGACCTGGAAGAAGTACCGAAGTCTATTGAACGGTCCAAAGGTCATCAGCAAAATTTTCTGGATGCCGTAAAATCAAGAAAACAACCTCAATCCAATCTAGCCTATGCCCGGGAAATGACCTTGCCCATGCACCTGGGCCTTATCTCCTGGCGGCTGGGGAGGAAGTTGGAATGGAATTCTAAAAAGGAAAAGTGTATGCAAGATTCCGAGGCAAATGCACTGTTAAAAAGGAAAAACAGGAAACCCTGGAATTGGACTTAAAATCGGGCTAATAAAAAAAGCCTGTCGCAAGGGGTTCACGACAGGCTTAACCATTAAAAAATGCTATGAAAAAGTTTCTCTACTTTATTTAAGTTCGAAAGAAGTAGTTCCGGACAGGTAGCCTTTATTATATACTTCCACAGTATATTTTCCATTTTGAAACGGGATATTAGGCTGCCAGTTCATGCAGGTGTTTTGTTGTTTGTTTTCGTATTTTACTCCTTTAAGGGAAGTGTATTTAATTTCTTCGTTGTTGGATTGGTTGATCAATACACCTGAACCTAGATTTTCCAACGCCTGAGTTTCACCGGTAGGATTGATAATTCTAACATAGAATTGTTCAACGCCAGTTTCAGCTACGATATTCTCGGCTACATCAAAACAGATACGGAGGCCGTCGATGCTTTTTGCCTGTTTGCGATCAACTTCTTTGCCACTGCTTTTAATCCGGTAACCATTGACATCAATGTTGTTAACTTTAACGACCGAAGCAATGTTTACTTTTTTAGACAATGTCGTATTTTCGCTCGTCAGTTTTTCTTTTTCACTGACCAGCACCGTTTTGGCTTCAGTCAACGCTTCGTTCATTTTTTTCTGTTCTTCGAGTGTATAGGTCAGTGTCTTTTTTTCTTCTGTAAGCGTGGTGTTGTTGGTGGCCAGGGTGGCGTTTTCATCTTTTAATTTGGTGATTTCAGCCAGGTAACCATCTACCTGGGTACGAAGGTTAGCCATTTCTTTTCTGGCATTAACCAGGTTTTTGGAATCTCCCAGCATACGGGCGATTTTGTCTTTTTGTGTTTTTAACTCGGCTTTCTGAGTTTCGATCAGGTCATTCAGTGATTTATTGTCGGTACGTTGTTTCTCGAGATCTTGTAATGCTTCATAATATTGTTTCTCGAGTTCGGCTTTGAGACGTTCTGATTCAGTCAGTTTCGTTTCGGTATTTACAATGATTTCCTGTTGTTTTTGCTTATTAAAAAACAAATAAGCATTGGCACCTACAGATGCAATCAACAAACCAATAATAATAGGTAGGGAGTTGCTCTTTTTAGTGGTGTTGCTGTTTGAATTGTACTCTGACATAGTTTTTTGTTTTTAGATTTGATTTTAATTTTTACAAAGTTATGCTCTATTAACGCAGGTTTAAGACTCAAATAGTATTACAAACTGTAAAAATTATTAAATGGCTTGTTAACACTTCTTCGCCATATTATAATGAAATTGAGCTGATTGCAATTCATTATCATAAAACAAGCAACAAGTAAAAATCTTCCTGCACGCTCAATTTATACTTATAGATCCTTTTCATCGGGTGGCCCGCTTCGGGACCAAATGGCAGGTATTTAATTGACATTTATCCTGGATTTTAGTCATTTTTGCCAATAATTTGTGTTGATGGAAAATACCAAACCCCTGGATATTTTATTTTTTGATATCGAGACGGTGTCCAGTCATGCGGGATTCAAAGAACTCCCTGATCATATCCGTGATCTCTGGAGGATAAAGGCCAACGCGTTCACCAGGTCCTATGAAGAACCAATGTCGGATGAGGAAGTCAATGCTTTTTTTGAAAAGAAAGCGGCCATCTTTGCAGAGTTTGGAAAAGTCATTTGTATTTCCGTGGCCAGGTTTAATTATGACGATCATGGCCAACTAAAACTTAAAATAAAATCATTTTCAGGCCACGATGAAAAAGCCGTCCTGATTGATTTTGCCCAGATGTTGGAAAAACGATTCAATAAGGACGAACACCGTATCTGTGGTCATAATATCAAAGAATTTGATATACCGTATTTGTGCAGAAGGATGATGATCCACCAGGTGCCTTTTCCAAGGATTCTCAATCTAAGCGGTAAAAAACCGTGGGAAAATGCACATATCGATACTATGCAGTATTGGAAATTCGGCGATGTTAAACATTACACTTCACTCAATCTTCTTGCCGCCATCCTGGGGATCACCAGCCCCAAAGACGATATAGACGGCAGCAAGGTGGGAGAGGTCTATTGGAAAGAAAATAATCTGGACCGCATCGTCGAATATTGTCAAAAAGATGCTATTACCGTCGCCCAGTTGTATTTATATTTTAACCGCCGTCCTTTAATGACACCCGATCGAATCGAAGTATCCAAATGAGCAACCAACCGATTATTTCCCCCTCGATACTCAACACCGATTTTAGTTTGTTGGGCCAAACCATCGACCTGCTGAATCAAAGTGAAGCAGACTGGATTCACCTGGACATCATGGATGGTCGTTTTGTACCCAATATCTCCTTTGGTATCCCGGTGGTCAAAAGTATAAAAAGGAGAACGGCCAAACCATTGGACGTACATTTAATGATCGAACATCCGGAACTTCATCTGGAAGCATTCCGGGAGGCAGGTGCCGATATCCTGACCGTCCATTATGAAACCTGTCCCCACCTGCACCGGACTATAGAACAAATTCATCTGCTGGGGGCCAAAGCCGGAGTAGCCATCAATCCGCATACTCCGGTTGAAGTATTAAAAGACATACTTGAACACCTGGAACTAATCTTGATCATGTCCGTCAATCCCGGTTTTGGGGGACAGCAGTTTATTTATCAATCCATTCCAAAAGTCAGGCGACTGAAAACCATGTTGATGGAGGAAAATGTATCCCCCATCATTGAAATAGATGGTGGGATTGGCTTGCAGAACGCCGAAGCAGTAATCAAAGCCGGGGTAGATGCCCTGGTGGCCGGCAATGCAATATTCAGTGACAAAGACCCAGGTGCTGTCATTAGTCGCCTTAAAGACATTAGTAAAAGCACCACCTACGTTTAAATACAGTTATGGTAAGGACATTTTGTAGTATTCTGCTTCTGTTTATTAGTGGAATCCAACTCCAGGCTCAAAACACCATTAAACTAACTGGCCTGGTCTCCGATATGGAAACCGGAAAACCCATAGATGTGGCCACCGTTTTTATCCGGTCCTTAAGCCTGTCTACAGAATCCGATGAACAGGGTTTTTATACCCTGACGGCACCTTCAGGACAGTCGTTGATCCTGGAAGTGAGCAGGCTGGGTTATAAAGGGGCTTCGTATCCGCTCAGCCCGCTTGATCCTGGCGCGATATTAAAAATTGATTTTAACCTGGTCCTTGAAACTTCAGGACTGGAAGTCATCATAAGGGAGAGTATCGTCCGAAACAATGGAATGATCAGGGAAAAACTAGAAAATCTGAAACTGATCCCCTCCACGACTGGAAATTTTGAAAGTATATTGCCCCATATAGCCCTGGGCACTTCCAGCGGAACGGGTGGAGAACTGAGTAGTCAATATAATGTACGGGGGGGCAATTACGACGAAAATCTGGTCTTTGTAAATGATTTTGAAGTATACCGGCCTCAATTGGTGCGCAGCGGCCAACAGGAAGGGCTCACCTTTCCGAATGTGGACCTCATCCGTGATCTATCTTTTTCTTCCGGAGGGTTTGAGGCGAGGTATGGGGATAAATTGTCTTCAGTCCTGGACATACATTACCGGCGCCCGGATTCACTGAGAGGGTCAGTCAGTATGAGTTTATTGGGTGCTTCAGCCCATATCGAAGGCAGCCAGAAGGTCGGGTCCAATCCATACAAACGATTTACTTATCTCGTCGGTGCCCGGTATAAAACCAACCGCTATCTTTTAAACTCTTTACAACTGGAAGGGGAATACGTACCGGATTTTGCAGATATACAGACCTACCTGACCTATGATATCCATAAAAACTGGCAATTGGGTGCCATTGGCAATTATAACACTTCAGCCTTCCGTTTTGTGCCCCTATCCAGAAGTACGGCTACGGGATTGATTGATTTTTCCTTGAGGCTCAGTGCCAATTTCCAGGGACAGGAAGTGGATAATTTTAAAACGGGTATGGGAGGACTTTCCCTCACCTATATACCGGAGCGGAAAAAAAATCCGCTTTTTATCAAATTTCTGGGCAGTGCTTACCAAAGCCTGGAACGAGAAACATTCGATATACTCAGTGATTATAGGCTTGCCCTGATTGAGACCGGTCTGGGCTCTGAAAATCAGGGTAAAGAATTAGCATTAATAGGAGATGGGGTGCAACATACCTATGCCCGTAATTTATTATACCTGCAGGTTAAAAACCTGGAAATTAAAGGTGGATACGAATATCAGGCCGGGTCCAATAATGAAAAAACTCATTTTTTTCAGTGGGGCATCAAAGCCCAGCTGGAGGATATAATGGATCGTATCAATGATTGGGAAAGACTGGACTCCGCCTTGTATTCCCTGCCCCATACCGAAAAGGATATTGTCCTTAAGAATGTGATTAAAACCAGGAATGAATTGAATTCACAACGATTTTCAGGTTATTTCCAGGATGAATATACTGTGCAGAAACCCGGGCTGGGTGAGTTGAGAATTTCAGGCGGAGTAAGGATGTCTTACTGGTCCCTCAATCGGGAATTTTATTTTAATCCCAGAGCCCAGGTTTTATATAAACCGGCGAAATGGGACAAGGATATCACCCTACGCCTGGCGGGGGGGCTGTATTATCAGCCTCCGTTTTACAGGGAAATGAGGGCGCCGGACGGTATAGTCAATACAAATTTGCAATCTCAGAAATCAGCCCATTTATTGGCCGGCATGACCTGGGATTTTACCCGGGGAAAAAAGCAACAAGTGCCGTATCGGTTGATCAGTGAGGTTTATTATAAAAAGTTGTGGGATCAGGTGATTTACGATATAGACAATGTACGCATCCGGTATTCCGGCAAAAATGAAGCTTCAGGATATATTACCGGACTGGATTTGAGGCTCAATGGCGAGTTTGTCCCGGGGGCGGAGTCCTGGTTCAATATTTCCTTTTTGAGGGCCAGGGAAGCAATAACAGGGTTGCAACATCAGAGAAGGGATAAAGGCCAGGCTGAAGGGATGGATGTAAAAGATGTGCCACGGCCAACCAATCAATTTATGACCTTCTCTACTTTTTTTCAGGATTATTTGCCCAATAATGAAAATTTAAAGGTCAATTTAAACGTCACCATCGGAACCGGTCAACCTTTTGGAATACCAGGCAATAACAGAGTGTACCGAAATACCTACCGGTACCCTGCTTATCACCGGGTAGATTTGGGTTTTTCCTATCTGATATGGGACCGAAGCTGGGCGTCGCGCAGGAGCCGGCATTTGTTGCGGTTTGCTGAAAGTTCATGGATCAGTGTGGAAATATTTAATTTGATGAAAGTGCAGAATGTTGCCTCCAATACCTGGTTTAAATCGATTTATAATGTGCAGTATTCAATACCTAATTACCTGACATCCAGGAGAATAAACTTAAAATTTAGAATGAGCTTTCATTAGGCATATCAATAAATTGTGGTTCGTCAGTTAATATTCAAAATATTAGGTTACTTTTGCATCCATTTTTTAACAAAAACTACTAAATGTTTATCATTTTATGGCAGTTAAGATCAGATTACAGCGTCACGGCCGCAAAAAGAAGCCGTATTATCACATTGTGATTGCTGATGCGCGTTCACCCCGCGATGGCAAATTTATTGAATTGATCGGAACCTATAACCCGATCACCAAACCAGCCACTATCGACCTGGACCGGGATAAAGCTTTGGATTGGATGACCAAAGGGGCGCAGCCTACTGATACCGTCCGGAACATTCTTAAAGCCAAAGGGGTCATGTTTAAAAAGCACCTTTTAAGAGGGGTCAAGAAAGGGGCTATGACGTTGGACGCAGCTGAAGAGAAATTCCTCGCTTTTGTCGCTTCAAAAGACAAAATCAACGCACAGGAAGTCATCAAAAGTGCAGCCGCAACCAAGGCTTTCCACGAACAGGTATTTGGCAAAGCTAAACCAGCAAAGGTCAAGGCTCAACCGGAATCAGCGGAGTCCGCCTCTGCGGATAATGCGCAGGAGTAATCCCGCGTTAAATAACTATATATTGTATTTTTAATCTGATAAAGCAGTTTTGGCTTTATCAGATTTTACATTTTAAAATTAACTATAGATGGAAAAACTGGATCCTAACTATTTAGAAAACCTGCAGGGTATATGTCAACGAATCCAGGCTTCGGATGCATTACAGGCCTATCTTGAAGATGAAACAGAAGCTGGGTTCCAGGCACTCCGGGAGGAATTTGAACCGGAAATTCACGCCTTGTATCTGGAGGTAGGAAGTAATAAACCCTTTCAGTTGCTGGACCTGGAACAAAAATTATTCGACGCTGAATTTGAAGGCTTATACCTTCCCAAAATATTGGGCTATACCACACTGCGCGGCGATGTCAACGAACAAGGAAAATACCGCAGACCCCAGGACCAATTTGGCCTCGCGGTACAAGCGCTCGCACGAAGCAATAATTTTGAAATGCTAAAAAACAAAACAGGTCAGACGCTTCAGATCGGTTTTTCTTTGTCCAGCGATATCTGGGTTTCGAACCTGGTAGACCATATTGAAAATAAAAGAAGTAAACAATATTTTGAGAACTTGCGCACCCATCTCCTGACGGATGAACAAGAACGCAAATCCAGCCTGGTAAAATATGGAAGACAGTTCGAAGGGGCTCCATATCATTCCGCTGAATTTCCACAAACCCCGGAGGATCTCAAAAGTCTTTACATCCCACTGAAAGATTTTTTATTGCACCGGATAAGCAGGTTTTCCAATAATACCAGTCTAAACCCTTACCTCATTGATCTGATCAAAAACGAAAAATTATACCACCTCAGTGAATTCTGGTCCATTATTTTTATCATCACCAATTTTTTCAGGCTGGAAGGAAATGAAAAGGAACTCTTGCAGCGGATCGTCAACGACAACCGTCGCAATTCTCCCGATTTCAGCGACCAGTATTTTAGTTTCCTGCATTCCATGCACCAGGCGGGAATGAAATTTGATGCCAATGTGGACCGCAATGCAGCAGAGATTCTTGATCCCAATATCCAGGATGATGTCAAGCGTTATTTTGAATTGGCAGAGATTATTCATTCCAAAGGGTATATGCACGAAGACACCATAGAGGCCGTGCGTAACTTTTATGAATCCAACGAAGGACTTTCTATTATCAATACCACCGTCCGCAATACGATTCTGAGTTATTTTAAGGGGTTATTACAAAACCTGAGTGAAACTGAATACCAGGATTATTTCGGCATGTCGAGAATTTTTAATACCTACATGAAAATCTTTGCCAACGAAAAATTTAATCAGGAAGTGCAGGCATTAAACCAGCAATTTATCCACAAACTGCTGAGCAAATTCAATGATAAAAGGGGCAAGGATTATCAGGAAATCAAAAAATTTGTCAGCTCACATTTTGCAGAACTGGAATACATGAAGGAAAAAGATATCAGTGAACTGTTCAAAACTAAAAGGAAAAAGTCAGTAGTTTAGGCAGATAACAGTCCTTTTATTTATCAAAGAATACGGATTTGACCGCTTAAAAAGCAAAACGGGCCTGATAAGTTCTGGTTAACCTAACCATTAGCATTTTATTAATAAAATTTCAAAACCAATTTGTCGGCTGAATCGTTCATTACTATATGATTCGAGATATGATCGCTTCCTTCAAAGCCTATTGGGAGGCATGGACCATCATTGTCGACAAGAAGTTGTGGTTGTATTTATTTTTCCCCGGGTTGATTAGTTTATTTTATGGATTGATCGTTGGGTTCAGTGCCTGGTATTGGTCAGACAACCTGAAAGATCTGGTTTTTACGGTGCTTCCCTCGGATTCCGATAGCAGGATATGGAACAAAATCAGCAGCGGCATTGTAGGAGTAGGCATTGCCACTACCGGTGTGGTATTGTACAAATATGTGATTTTAATGATCCTGTCCCCTATACTCAATGGGCTGTCCCGAAGAGTGGAAGAGGCGGTGGTCGGTTATTCCATTTCTTATCGTAAAGAAACCGATGAAACGGTAATTAAAGATTATGCCCGTAGCATCCAGTTTGGTCTTCGCAATTGGATAAAGGAATTTTTTTTTACGGTAGCTGTCCTCTTACTGGGTTTAATACCCCTGATGGGATATGTGGCTGCGCCGTTTATCTTTATCATCCAGGCCATGTACGTTGGATTTTCTACCCTCGATTTTACCCTTGGACGTTATTTTAGCATCAACGGGAGCATCGACTTTATTCGAAAAAATCTCGGATTCAGCCTGGGCAATGGAATTGCATTTATGCTCATCATAATGATCCCGGTGGTGGGTTTGTTTTTTGCGCCATCACTCAGTACTGCTGCAGCTACATTAAAAGCGGTACCACGCATCTACCGACCCTCTTTTACCTGATCGCGTGTTTTCATACTTAGCATCCCACTTTAATTTTTTTGTACCTTGCCCTTATTCTTTATGGGGTTTTCGGCTTATATATTGGAAAGTTTGAAAAGGTATGGCAAAGCTGAAATTGGCTCATTTGGGGTATTTATCCTGGATTACCAACCCGCCCACTGGAATATAGCTTATCAATATTTTACGCCCCCACAGGCAAAAATAACCTGGTCACCGGCAAACCATAATGCAGCTAATCTGGATTTATTGGCTTCAACGGTTTCCAGGATGCACGAAATACCCAGAAATCAATCCCTGGAATTTGTTCAGGAAACCATGGACAAAATAAATATCGAATTCCGGCAACATCAAAAGATTGATTTGGGCATACTCGGGTCATTTTCCACTGGTTCCGTGGAAGGAGAGATTCTCTTTATACCAAATCCTGACCTGACTGGATATCTTGAGTACTCCGGTTTGACCATCAAGCCGCTGCTACCCCAGCTTAAAAGCGAAGGTATTCCCTCCTGGTTGATTTCGTTTTTAATTGCCGGTTTAACGCTGGCTTTTTTCTGGATTCTTTTTGGAGTCATTCAACCTGAGGCCAGGCAAGCCGCGTCTATTAAGTCAGAAATCCTGCTAGATCAGCAAATGAAGGGCGTCAATCTTGCGCCGTCTTACCCCGATACGGTTATGCATCAGCCGGATTCCGATTTTGGATCACCATTGATGGAACCTAAAATCATTATTACCGGTACCTTCTGCAAACCGGCTAATATTTTGAAAATGAAAGAAAAAATCGAATACCTTCAATATCAGCTTTATGAAGAATTTATTGACGACCATTGTGTCCGGATAGGAATATATCTACACACCGGAGATGATCTGGAGTCCTCCCTGGCGGACATCCGGAAATACATCGAACCCGGGGCCTGGATATTAGATTAAAGCAAAATTGGTTACCATGATTTCTTCTTCTTTACCTAAACTCAAACACGGCAGAAGTCCATTGTTTTTTTTGATTGCAGGACCCTGTGTCATTGAAAGCAGGGCGCTGATCATGGAAGTTGCAGAACAGTTGTTGGAATGGACAGACCGTCATTCGATCCCATTCATTTTCAAGTCATCTTATCGAAAAGCCAACCGGAGCAGTAATGCTTCCTTTACCGGGATTGGTGACCTGGAAGCACTTGAATATTTAAAGGAAGCAGGACAACAATTTGACATTCCTGTCCTTACGGACATCCATACGGAAGAAGAAGCGGCCCAGGCGGCCGATTACGCCGATGTCCTTCAGATACCTGCATTTTTATGCAGACAGACGAGTCTGTTGGAAGCTGCGGCGGATACCGGCCGGGTGGTGAATATTAAAAAAGGGCAATTTATGAGCCCGGAAGCTATGCGGTTTGCCGTAGATAAAGTCAAGGGAAGGAATAATCACAAGGTCTGGCTCACCGAAAGGGGTACTACATTTGGATATCAGGATCTGGTAGTGGATTTCAGGTCAATACCTGTCATGCAAGCGATTGGAGTGCCCGTCATCTATGATGTTACCCATTCGTTGCAACAACCCAACCAGTCCAGTGGGGTCACCGGAGGAAAGCCTCAATTGATAAAAACAATGGCGAGCGCCGGAATAGCCGCTGGGGTCGACGGATTGTTTATTGAAACGCATCCGGATCCTGCCCGCGCAAAATCGGACGGGGCCAACATGCTGGCGTTAAATAAAATGAATGATTTGTTAAAACATTTGGTCAGGATCAAACAGGCTATCCTGGATTAGACCGACCATGAAATCGACCTTACTTGAAATTGTAATTCCAGCTGGATTAAATGAGACGGCCACCGCTTTGGTCCATAAATTGGCTGAGCATTTAAGGATACCCGTTGAAGACTTGCCTGTTTACCGCATACTCAAAAGGTCGCTGGATGCGAGGCAGGTTCCGGTATACCGATATCAAATAGAAATTGCCGAATCTGGGTTTTTCCCGGATCAAAAACGGTATCAGGACGAATATAAAGAAGTCAGTGATTCCCGGCGGGTCATCATTATCGGAGCAGGACCGGCAGGGTATTTCGCCGCTTTGGAATGCCTGGAATTGGGTTTAAAACCAGTCGTACTGGAGCGGGGAAAAGAGGTGCAGGCCAGGAGGAGGGACCTGAAAGCAATTCAGCAAGACCATTTGGTCAATCCTGATTCAAATTATTGTTTTGGAGAGGGTGGTGCAGGTACCTATTCCGATGGTAAATTATACACCCGGTCAGCAAAACGAGGAGATTTACAGAAAGTACTGGGAATTTTAGTTGAACAAGGAGCAGATCCGGATATCCGGATCGAAGCCCATCCGCACATCGGCTCCAATAAATTGCCACAGATCATTGAAAAAATGAGAACCTGTATCCTCCATTTCGGTGGAGAAATTCATTTTAACCAATGTGTGGTTGACTTTAATATAGAACATTCCCGGATCCATTCGGTGGTTACCGCTGGGGGAACTGAGTTTAAAGGAGAAGCATTTATACTGGCTACCGGCCATTCCGCCCGCGATATATTTTATTTATTAAAGAAAAAGAAATTAAGACTGGAAGCCAAATCATTTGCTTTGGGGGTAAGGGTTGAGCACCCGCAGCAACTTATCAACGATATTCAATATCGCAAGGGGGCACCGGGTCAATTACCTGCAGCCAGTTATTCCCTGGCCTGCACCCTTGACCATCGTGGCATATTTTCCTTTTGTATGTGCCCCGGAGGTCTGATGGTACCTTCTGCAACCTCTCCCGGAGAAATAGTCCTGAATGGTATGTCCCTATCCCGGAGAGATAGCCAATTTGCGAATTCAGGACTGGTGGTTTCTTTAAACCCTAAAGATTTTGAGCACCCGGACGATCCGTTTTGCGGGCTTTATTTTCAAGCTGCGGTGGAACAGGGTGCGTTTAATGCCGGTGATGGCTCCCAGAGGGCTCCTGCTCAGCGGATTACAGATTTTATGCAATCCAGGGTATCCGCCACGTTGCCTCCGGCCTCCTATATTCCAGGACTGTGGTCAGCCCCGGTGCATGCTTTATTGCCTAAATTGATCGTCAGCCCGATGAAAGCAGGGATTAAAGAATTTGCCGGGCAAATGAAAGGTTTTTTTTCAGAAGAAGCTATTCTCGTCGCACCGGAAAGCAGGACCAGTAGTCCGGTCCGCATTCCTAGAAATTCATTATCTATGCATCCCGATTGCGAAGGGCTTTTTCCTTGCGGGGAAGGCGCGGGTTATGCAGGAGGAATCGTATCCGCTGCGATGGACGGTCAGGCCTGTGCCAAAGCAGCTTTTCAATTTATAATGAAATAAAGGCTATTTTTTTATGAAAGACTGGATTGACCTATTAGGCCGCATATTTATCTCCCTGATTTTTTTTTGGGAAGCCTATGATTCTATTGCTTACTTTGAGTCTGTCCAGCGAACCATGAAAACTTATGGCTTGGATTGGAATCCCGATTTATTATTGACTCTGGCTATCATCCTGTTGATGTTGGGGGCACTTTTTATATTGATCGGGTACCGTGCTTCCGTAGGGGCTTTATTAATACTCATTTATTGGGTACCGGTTACATTTATAGTGTATTCCTTTTGGAATGACCCTATTCCGGAACGCAGGATGCAATCTATCCAATTTATGAAAAACATAGCGATCATTGGTGGACTGATGATCGTTTTGGTCAATGGTTCCGGACGCTTCAGTATTAAAAGGATCCTGGCGGCCAGCAGACCACCTAAAACCAAGTGGTAGTCTCCGTTTTATCGGGACAAGACTTCAAAGTGATGGACCAATTCATTGCCTTTTTCATCCAACAACGTTAGCGTATGCGGACCGGGGAAGGTATTCACGCTGTATTCATGAAATTGCTGGGTGCTGCCCAGAAAGTCTGCATCCAGGTGCCAATATATTTTGGTCTCCGGAGTGCGATGAGCCAATTTGAAAATAATCTTGCCGGGTTGCCCATCCCGGTCCATGGGTATTAAAATGGTGCTGTTATTTTGAGGATAGATCATTTTCATTACTTGTGCGTCCGGATGGGTAATGCAGGCAGGATCCCATTCCGGTAAGGGTTCATATTCCGGTTGATTAATAGAATAATAATATGCCTGGACAGGGGGTAGGACAAAGATGGTTTTGCTCAGAGGCCTGACTTCGCTAAAGCAGGATTGATTGACACGTTGTTCGGTGAGCGCATTTACCCATATTTCCAAATGAAATGGACAAATGCCGGATTGATCCTCAAAACGGGATGACCAGATGGTATCGGTTAGAGGACATACCCTGGAGGGTTTCATTCCGCTTTTCACACAGATAGGTATACGAATCATTTCATTAAACGGAGGTGAAAACCAGGTAGGATTTTTCCGTGGCAATCGGGAAAATAAATCGAAAAGAATAGGAGCTGCTGCGCGGATGCCCAATAAGCCGGGTTTCCCCTCACCGTCTGAATTACCTGCCCAGACAGCCACCGTATATTCTGGATTAATACCGATGGCCCAGGCATCCCTGAAACCATAACTGGTACCTGTTTTCCAGGCAACATCCTGCAAACTGGTGAAAGAATTCCATTGTCCAGACTCATCCGGCCGCTTAAGGTTTTTGAGGATATTTAAGGTCGAATAAATATTGACCGCATGGAAAAGCGATGGTTCCTGTTCAGGGTCGCCTAATTGTTTTTCTTCTTTGATTAAATTTAATGCCCGCCGGTCCGATTTAAAATACTGATGATCATATGTGGTATAATGCAAAAGCGTTCTGCCCATAAAAGCATAAGCCCCGGCCAGGTCCCAGAGACTGGACTCTGCGCCTCCGAGAATAAGGGTAAGGCCATAATAGGAGGGAGCCTTGTCAATATGATGCAACCCCAATCGTTGGAGGTCAAAATGAAAATGTTCCAACCCATATATTTTTAATAAATGGACAAAAGGAATATTCAGTGATTGGATCAGGGACTGATCCAGGGCAGTCATTCCGGTATATCGTTTAGAAAAATTTTGTGGTTGAAACCCATCGATGACCACCGGGATATCATCCATCAGGGCAGTTGGGAGGACATACCCCTGGTTGAGCGCTCCGGTAAGTAAAAAAGGTTTAAGGATGCTGCCCGTACTTCGCGGAGCTTGCGCATGATCAACATAAGGACTCATTGCAGTGTTGGGTGCATTTCCACAATACGCCAGCACCTCGCCTGACTCCGTTGAAGCAATGAGTATAGCCAGATTTTGAATCTGCGCATTATTCAATGATTCGTGAGCCCAATAGGCAGATTCAATGACCATTTTTTGGATATCATATTGTATCGTTGATCGGAAATAGCTCTCTTTGCCCTGTGTTTTGGAAAGGTAGTCCAGGGCATGTGGAGCCAGGTTAATCAATGGCCGGGGAGCTTCCGGGACAGGTTCGAGCAAGGCAAGACGATACGAAACCGAATCGATGCGCTGAAGTGACAGGAGCTTTTTAAGCAGGTTGTTGCGTTTCTGCTCCAGGGAGGATCTGTTTTTACCTGGATGCATCAACCCCGGGCTGTTTGGCAACACGGCCAGGCAGGCTGCCTCAGCCCAGGAAAGCCTCGACAGCGGTTTATCAAAATACCTCCAGCAAGCAGCCTCCAGTCCGACCACATTGGATCCAAATGGGGCACGGCCGGCATAATCTTTTAAAATCCAATATTTGGAATGGAGTAATTCCAGCGTTATGCCCCAGTACATCTCCAGTAGTTTGTTGACCAGGTTCCTTTTTCGTGAACCTCTTCGCAACCGGATGTCCTGCATAGTAAGTGTGCTGCCACCACTGATGATTTTACCTGCTTTGTAGTTTTGCACCACTGCCCTCCAAAGGCTGAACGGATTGACCCCCGGGTGTTTAAAAAAGTATTGATCTTCAAAACACGTGAGGGCAACAATATAATTGGATGGGAGATCCTGCTTTTGCTCAAACCTCCACTGTTCATCTTTTGCAATTCTGGCATTTAAAAGTTGTCCATCGGATGCAAATAATACTTTACTCCAGGGCTGATTGGGCGAGGGCAAACTTATAATACCAATGCCCAGAAACAGCGCGGACAATAGGATAAACAGGAAAAAAATGTTGCGAAACCGGGGTTTAGGCATCTGTGACTGGTATCTCCAAAATTAATGCAAAAGCTGAAGCATCCTTGCTTATCTTAAAACTACTATAGCAATAAACTAACTCTACCCTTGAAATAGTGGTATAATTAAAGAATCGAATATGTAAACCTCATGAATAGGGCGCACGACAAATTGCACATATTGCCAAAGCCCGACCGAATAAATTCAGTCGCACAAACCTGACCGTAGTGCAATCTGTCGTGCGCCCATGAATAGGTGATGTCCGGCAGATTCAGATTTTAATACTATTATCAGAAAAACGAACCAACCTCCGAAGTGGCCTTTTGCGTTGTACTATATATGATGAATAAATGGTTTTTAGGCTTGGTTTTTTTAAGCGGTAGCCTTCAATTTCAAAGTTGTGAATCCAATGTTGTAGAATCAACACAGAAGTGTATCCGGGTAAAAATTATTGCTTATATCTGCGCAGAGGCGGTATTCCAGATCCTGGATCCGGCCTATTTCCATCTGGGTGAACTTCAATGGGTTTCGGATGATGCAAAATATGACCACGTCTTCCATTCTTTCCTCGGTTGTACTGACATAGATTACCTGGATAAGCTGGCTGCCCCAACGGTGATCGGAAAAGAGCTCGATATCCTGTTAATTGACGCCAACCGGGATAATAATTGTGCGGTGTGTAAAGCCACTCTGGGCAATGCACCAAAAACTAAACTCCAAATCAAGTTTAAACTGGATGGGTGTAACTAACGAAGACAACACCCGGCGCCGAATGGGGAAAGACCTCCGGGGTGCAGTGTTGACAGAAAGCCATTAGATCTGATTTGGTTTTAACCCAAAAGAAGCATATCAGCCCTAAAAGGGCGGACTCTTACCGAAACGTCATGAGCTAACTAAAACTGCTTTTGCAGTTTTGTCAGGGTTTAACCGAGCGACGCTTAAGGTCGCCATGATGATGAATATCAGGGTCCACCCTCCTGGGGCTGACATGCCTTGCACCGTCAGGCACGAATTGGGTTTTACCCAAAACAAGCTCATTTTATGCATGATTTGGGTACTGAATTAGCGTTACACTATAATTCAGATGGCACAGCCCGTTTGAGAAGGTGCTGTCGGGCTCGATGCGAATACAATCCAAAATATTACTTTCAGAGATCTTGATTTTGGTTGGGCTCAACCACGATTTAATAAAAAAGGCAGCCTTTTGCAGACTGCCTTTACTTATTGATTGATTTCTTCTCTTAAGATTACATCATCCCGTCCATGCCACCACCACCATGTGAGTGGCCATGAGATCCTTCTTTATCTTTAGGTTTGTCATTGACTACACATTCGGTAGTCAAGATCATACCAGCGATAGAAGCTGCATTTTCAACTGCAATACGGGTAACTTTGGTCGGATCGATTACACCGGCTTTTTTCAGATCTTCATACACATCGGTACGAGCATTATATCCAATAGCGCCTTTGCTGGACAATACTTTCTGAAATACAACGCTGCCTTCAACACCAGCATTTTCTGCAATGATCCTCAACGGAGCTTCCATCGCTTTTTTGACGATTTGAATCCCGATGGTTTCATCTTCATTTAGACCTTTCAGTTTATCCAAAGTGGAGATGGTACGCACTAAAGCTACTCCACCACCTGCTACGATACCTTCTTCAATAGCAGCTCTGGTCGCATGTAAAGCATCATCTACCCGGTCTTTTTTCTCTTTCATTTCGGTTTCTGTAGCAGCACCTATATACAGCACAGCCACACCACCGGATAATTTAGCCAAACGTTCCTGTAATTTTTCTTTATCGTAATCAGATGTGGTGGTTTCGATTTGTTGTTTGATCTGATTGATGCGCGCCTGGATCATTTTATTGTCCCCGCGACCATTGACTATAGTAGTATTGTCTTTGTCAACCGTGATTTTTTCGGCCTGACCTAATAAGTCCAATTCAACATTTTCAATTTTATATCCTTTTTCTTCAGAAATTACGGTTCCACCGGTCAGGATAGCAATATCCTCCAACATAGCTTTGCGCCGATCTCCGAATCCCGGAGCTTTTACAGCTACAACTTTCAGATTGGCACGGAGGCGGTTAACCACCAATACTCCTAAAGCCTGGCTTTCCATGTCTTCTGCAATCAATAGGATGGGGCGCCCGGTGGCGATGACCTTTTCAAGTAAGGGTACAATCTCCTGCATATTGGAGACTTTTTTATCGTGAATAAGGATATAGGGGTTTTCATATTCTGCGGTCATATCCTCCGCATTGGTGACAAAATAAGGCGATAAATAGCCCCTGTCGAATTGCATACCTAATACTTCCAGCATGTAGGTATCTGTCCCTTTGGCTTCTTCCACAGTGATTACACCATCTTTGGATACCCGTTTCATAGCATCGGCAATCAACTTGCCTATTTCTTCGTCATTATTGGAAGAAATAGAGGCCACTTGCTGAATCTTATCAAAATCATCCCCGATTAATTCGGTTTGATTTTTTAATTCGGAAACGATATGTTTGACCCCTTTTTCAATCCCTCTTTTAAGGTCCATAGGGTTGGCACCAGCCGCTACATATTTCATACCTGCGGTCACCATAGCCTGGGCCAATACCGTTGCGGTAGTGGTACCGTCACCAGCCAAATCGGCCGTCTTCGACGCAACTTCTTTGAGCATCTGGGCTCCCATATTCATCACGGGATCTTCCAATTCCACTTCTTTGGCGACTGTAACTCCGTCCTTGGTGATTGTGGGGGCGCCAAAACTCTTTTGAATCACGACATTACGGCCCTTGGGTCCCAAGGTTACTTTTACCGCATTTGCCATTGCATCAATACCCGCTTTGAGTCTTTCCCGGGCTTCTGCATTAAAGCTTATTTGTTTAGCCATTTTATATTAATTTTTTATCTGTTTAACAATGAATTTTCCTGGTGGTATTTAAAGGACGACCAGGATGTCGTCTTCCCGCATAATAAGATAATCATGACCATCATGATTCAATTCCTGGCCTGAATATTTGCCATACAATACAACATCTCCTACGGCTACGGTCATTAGATTACCGTCTTTACCCGGTCCCACCGCTACGACTTCGCCTCGCTGGGGCTTTTCTTTGGCAGTATCCGGAATGATGATTCCCCCTTTGGTTTTTTCTTCGGCTGGTGCCGGTTTTACGATAACTCTGTCATTGATAGGCTTCATATTTTTTTTAAATTTTATAAGTATTTAACAAATGATTTCACTTCACCTTAGCATTTAATGTGCCATCAAGAGGCTAACTGCCAAAATTTCAGGTATACATATAATTGAGACAATTTCATCCCAGGAATATTTTCGGAATGACATAAATGACTAAATAAAACTGAAGAATTGGCAGGAAATTATTGAGTGGGCGTGCCGACTTCGGGAGTACCGACAAACATCGCAGTCACAATACAAAGCACAAATAGGGCAGCTATTAGCCCCCACGTAAGCTTTTCAATAAAATCAGTAGACCGGGCAACACCGAACAGTTGGTTTGCTCCCTGACCTCCGAAAGTAGAATCAATACCACCTCCTTTGGGGTTCTGAATTAAGACTGCCAGGATCAAGAGGGCAGCTACAATGCCTATAAGAATTATAAGAAAGGTTATCATATTGAATTTTCAGCCTTTAATTTTTCAATTTTGGCTGCGAAGATACCTCTTTTGTCCGGATATTCAAAGGATAGTTTCTCATAAATGGCAATTGCCTCCTGTAATTTGCCCTGGCTTACCCAAAGGTCGGCCAATCTTTCTGTTCCAAAATTGGGCTGGAGATCAATGCTTTCTTTAATAAGTATTTCCGTGGCCTTTAAATCAATTTCCGAAACCTGCGACGGAGCTGCACCGGGTGTTGCAAGGGTGGGAGGCAAGGAACTCAGAAACCGGATGAATTCGGATTCTTCATAAGGATAGAGTTGAAATTTAGATTCCGGAGCAAACTGTTCCTCAACAGAGGCAACCTGTTCCTCAACAGAAAAGTTATCCGTAACAGAAACCTGCACGACCTCGGCCTCTTCTTGATTGACGGGTATCCCGGCAGGCAGATCAAAAACCGGTGGATTGAAAATGTGTTCACCCCCGGCCTGAAAGGCCTGATGGGATGCGAGTTCTAGCCGCTGATCCAAATTGAGGGCATTCCAGCCAGCACTGTTTTGCCCATTCCGTTTTTTTTCAAATAATAATTTGAGGGATTCCAGATAAGGGTACCGGAGCATGAGCTGGTTGATTTCATGGAGGGTCAACTGATCCAGGGTTTCCGGATGTTGTAAATGGTATAAAAGATCGTCAATGCTCATCGCCTCCTGCAAAAGTAAATAAGCCCTACCAATCACCAAATGCTTTATTAAAAATATCCTCCACCAATTGATTATTGATTCGCTCCATCAACCCTTCCTGTATATCCAATAAATTGGTCCTGCCATCAAATTCCTGGAAATAGGTAAAGGACTGATTCCAGTTTTTAGTTTCGTCATGCCTGTTTTCAAATTCTACCTGGACACTGATGGTCAAACGGCTTAGCGCAGAAGTATTGTCCGCGGTTGGTGCTTGTGAAATCACATTAAAGTCCCGAATAGTGCCGGAAAAACTGATATCGGGATCCGTATCGGACAATTTCAAACGCGATTCCCTTCTGATTTTATCTTTTAATTTTTCCGAAAAACTAACTGGCAGCGTAACGGGTCCATTGTCTGCACGGTTTTCAAACTGTACCACAAAAAAAGTAGTGATCAAAGGATCGATGGATGTGCTTTTAAACGAATAACAACCTGTAGTCAGGACAACAAAAAACAAAAGCACTATGCGGTGTTTCATAGGGATCATTTATTCATCCAGGTTATATTGTTTGATTTTTCGGTATAACGTGCGTTCACTGATACCCAATTCCTTCGAAGCCTCTTTTCGTCTCCCCTTATGTTTACCCAGAGCCCGGCTGATCATATCTTTCTCCATTTGTTCCAGAGACAGGGGTTCTTCCACTATAATGGATTTGGTACTTAAGACGTGTTTTGGATCGTGTTTATCAATGATTACCGGTCTGGGAATGGCTTGGACCAAATCACCATCCTGGTCCATCCGGCCAGGATTAGGATAACCTTTTTCGTTCCAGCCATG
>JAWXBI010000008.1:0-16240 GCA_034439915.1 Saprospiraceae bacterium
GACACAGAGTGAACTTTGATTTTTTTATCTCTTGCCTCTGTGGCAATTAATCTCCTATTTAGGACACAGAAGGTGACATTTTAGCCACCGAAGCTCAGATGGACACAGAAGTATTTTTTTTCTGTGCTTCTATGTCGCAGGGAGTCATAGGGCAAACACGTAGTAATACTAACTTTTCTCTGTGGCTACTACGGTTTGTTATTGTTTCGCACGAAGACACAGGGTAACATTTTACACATTTTCTCCGTGCTTCTCCGTGTCTCCGTGCGCACTTTAGTCATAGGTCCTACTTCGATTTTCCCATCATCCCTTTATTCTCTTCTGCCTCCTGTGGCAAATAATGCTCCCTCGGCTGCACAGGATTAGTTTTTCCTTTGCCCATCCTCATTTGAAAAACATCCACCAACAAAGCAAAAGCCATAGAGAAATAGATATATCCTTTGGGTATATGAAACTCCATCCCTTCCGCAATCAATGAAACCCCAATCAATAACAAAAAACTTAAAGCGAGCATTTTAAAGGCGGGGTGTTCACGGATAAAGGCACTGATGGGTTCTGACGCAACTAACATGACCCCCACACTTACGACGACCGCCGTATACATGATCCATAACTCATCCACCATACCGACTGCCGTGATGATGCTATCTATCGAAAACACCAGGTCAAGGATCAGAATCTGACCTATCGCACTGCCAAACGTAGTAATGGTGAGGTTTTTGGAGGTATCTCCCGATTCACCTTCCATTTTGTGGTGGATTTCCGAAGCACTTTTGTAAAGCAGAAATACCCCTCCACCGATTAATATTAAATCTTTCCCGGAGATACCCATCGAACCTACGGAAAAAAGATTTCCTTCCAATTGCAGGATGATCGAAATGATGGTCAACAAAAAAAGGCGCATCACCATAGCCAGCAGAAGCCCGATCCGCCTTCCTTTTTTTTGCTGGTGCAGTGGCAAACGGTCGGTAATGATAGAAATAAAAATAATATTGTCGATACCTAAAACAATTTCCAGGACGACTAACGTTATGAGAGCAATTATAAGTTCCATTAACTGATTTAATTATTTTGAATCTATTAAATTAAAAGAAACAGGTTTGTATAGTCTTTCTATTAAGCCCCCTATCAGGATCAACGGATGATTTCAATCCTCGTTTTCATCGATTCGATTTCCTGGTTTTTAATTTTTATAAATTCATTTTCCTGCTTATTCAATACCAGATCGATCATTTTTAATAATTTATCGGAGGCCAGGATACGAGGCAGGAATACATAATCCGCCCCTTCCGCATACATCATCATGGCGCGTTCGACACTTTCAGCGGTAACTATGATTAAAGCCTTGGGGCAGATCTCCTTCATATGGTTGATGATCTTCAGGTTGTCCGTCCCCACCAGGATGGTATCGGGGATGGTGGATATCAGGATCTTGACATCATGGAGACCGGCATGGTGCAGGGTATCCATATGGCTGATATCACCGTATACCACTTTGATGCCCATCATTTGCAGGGACTCGTGGATTTCAGGATTAAAATCAACCACGACGAGCTTGTCTTTTAATTTGATTTTGGAAGCATTGTTGATATGAATGATATCGTTTAACAAGGAACTGGCGATGCGGTGAAATCCCAATAAGGCGATTTCTTTATCCGCATCAAGTTCTTTTTCACTGATGACCGTTTCGATTTCTTTTAATCCGAATTTTTTAATCATCACCGCCATTGATTTTTGAATGACATCGCTGTAATTGATCATATACGTGGACACGATCGAGGTGATGACAAATACAAAGATGATCACCGACATGGTATAATCCGTAATGTGGCCCGCAGCAAGGCCCAATGAGGCAATCACCAATGAAAATTCACTGACCTGAGCCAGGTTGATGGAGGTGAGCAAACTCACCCGGAGGCCATTTTTTAAATAATACAATACCGGGAATACCGATAAAAAGCGGGAAAGAATCAAAAATAAAGACCCCACGGCAGCTACCCACAAAATGGATAAATTGTCCATAGGGTTGGGAATCTGCATACCCAGGGAAACAAAAAACAAGGTGATAAAAAAGTCACGGATATTAACCACCTTCGCGATTACATCCAGATTATAAGGAAAAGTAGATATGGCCACCCCGGCTATCAGGGCACCCATTTCAATGGATAAATCAAAATATGCAGCCCCTCCACATACCAGGAAACACCAGGCCAGAGAAGAAACCAAAACCATCTCAGGGACTTTAGCTATCGATTTAAAGAGTCGTGGCAGTATGTATTTGCTCACCAGCAAACTCAGTATGACCAGCAACAAACCTTTGCCAAATGACCACAATATTTTTAATAGGTTAGGATCAGCCAGATTGGGTTGAATGCCGAGCAAAACAATGGCCCAGATATCCTGGAATACCAGCACTCCCAGGGTGATACGGCCGGCCAGCGTATCCAGTTCAAACTTGCCATATAAGAGTTTTACCACAATGGCTGTACTGCTGAGGCTGCAGCAAAATGCAATATAAATCAGGTCGTATTTGCCTCCCCCCATCGAAAAACCAATCAACAAAAAGAAGCCAAGGCCTAGCAAAGCGGTAATCGGAAATTGGGTGATTCCGCTGACTACCAGTGATTTTCCGGAAGCCTTGAGTTTGTGGATATCAATCTCGAGTCCGATCAGGAACAATAGCAGGATCAAACCAAAATGGGAAATGGTTTCGATATCGTGGACATCCTCTATAAATCCGAAACCGATTTTCGGACCGATAACGATACCCGCAATGAGGTAACTCAATAATAAAGGCTGTTTGAGGGCATGGCCGATGTAAGCCACCACGGTCGCGGCCAGGATCGCAACACCGATGCTGGTGATGATGCTGCTGTGCCCTTCGTTACCGGCCTGTTGTGCCCATAACGGATGGGCAAATATCATGATGAGCAAGGCAGTGACCAAGGCAGGTTTTGACCTGAATAATACTTTCATAAACTGAATCCATTTGACCCCGTTAAAGTACATACGTTTTGGTGTTTATCCCAACGATGTCCTCCGTAAATGAGCAAATAAATATTTGCCGAATGTTGTTTAACATTGGAAGACGGTATCAAATTTTTTTATTATTGATTTTACCGCAATCATCCACTGTAATTGTCAAATACCCTTATTGACTTGTAATAGCCTGTTTTTAGTAATGGAATCCAGGTATCTTCCCAGGCGGTTAAGTTAGCTGAATGTAATCTTCTTCTGAGAACCATTTTGAAAGGAATCCGTCAATTGAAAAATAAAAATAATGCAAGTGACCGATCTTGCAGTAAAAGAAAATAATCAAGGTGTTTCGATTTATTAAACACCTAAAGCCTGGATGAAAGAAGCTGCAATATATTATCCGACTTTCCGCAATTCCCGTAGTTTATTCTGGTAAAACAATATTTCCTCATCGCTTACCTGCTCACAGGATGAGGGACTACGTCTTCTATTTGGATCGTGTGACATCAATTAATTTGAATTCAGTACCCGTCCATCCGTTTTCTTTTTAATACCCAATATAATCCTTTCACATTTACTTCCCAGACCGGCAAAATCAATACGAGAATAATCCCTTCCACCAGCTCGATAGCCGTGACCCCAATGGCAATGTAAAATAATGGATAGACCGGTGGATCAAAAAAGTAAAAAAGCAACAGAAATATACCTTGAAGGATTGCGGCAATTTTTGCCGTATAGGTATGAAAATTCGTCATTTTTCCATACCGGACAAAGGCAAGTGTCACCTGAAAAAGGAATAAAACCAACAATATAAGAAACAGGTAAATTTCCTGTCGGATAAATTCCGGTTTAGTTAAAATAATTCCAATCATGGCTACCAAAACGGTCAGGTCATCTCCGATTGAATCCAATCTTGCCCCGGCAATACTGGTCACCTTATATTTCCGGGCCAGGAATCCATCAATTGCATCGGTAAAAAAACTGAGGGCCAACATCCATTTGAACAGGTCGAGCCTGTGATTAATGATCAGGTATACCAGGAAAGGTGCAGCCAGCAGGCGGTACAGGGTGATACCATTCACAATATAATAACTGCTTTTAAGCATAATGGATTAAAGCAAAATAACAAAATACAACTAGCAACACCCGGAAAAAAATCACACCGGTCGAGCCTGCCATGATCTCCCTGTTATCGTCCAGGCGCAAAAATCGTCCAGGAGTAGTGTGTGCGATGTCGGAAACGCACGCTGTAAAATAAATCATTGGTTCCCTTGCACCATTGGAAATTTTAATTAACTTTGCATCTCAAAGTACTTTCAAATGAAAGAAGAACAGGATTATATTCGGGATATTTCGGAGATCCGTTCCATGATGGAACGCTCGTCCAAGTTTTTGTCTCTCTCCGGTTGGGCAGGCATCATGGCAGGCATTTATGCCTTAACAGGAGCCTACATAGCTTATACACTTCTTCATTTTAATCCCACAGAGATCGTTGACAACTCCGTATCGTCAAATCATATACCTGCTGGCCTGTTAAAGGTTTTTTTAGTGGCCGTATCAATAATTATACTGGCATTAAGTACGGCTATTTATTTTTCCTACAGTCGGGCAAAAAAAAGCGCTGAAAAACTGTGGAATGCTACGGCCAGGCGCCTGGCGATCAACATGGCAGTGCCTCTTGTAGTAGGCGGACTGTTGATCCTGATTTTGATCTCGAAGGGTTTGATTGGTTTAATGGCCCCGATGTCACTGTTGTTTTACGGGTTGGCTTTGTATAATGCCAGCAAATTTACCTACGAAGAAGTGAAAATTTTAGGACTCATCCAGATTGGATTAGGACTGATAAGCTCCTACTTCATCGAGTATGGACTGTTATGCTGGGCTTTAGGCTTTGGGCTGGTCCATATCATTTATGGTATTTACATGCATTACACATACGAAAGGTGAAATTTTCATTTACCAATCTTCATAAAGCTTTTGAAAGCAGGATCAGGCTGGGCATCATGTCGGCCCTGGCGGTCAATGCCGTGCTTGATTTTAATTCCCTGAAGGAGTTTCTTGATGTGACCGATGGCAATTTGGCCAGCCACCTTAAAGCGCTGGAAAAAGAAGAGTTTATTGGAATGGAAAAATCTTTTGTCGGAAGGAAACCGAATACTAAATATTTTATGACCAAAAACGGTAAAAAAGCTTTTGATGATCACCTTAAGGCATTGGAAAAATTAATAAACAAACTAAACTGAGTTTTTTTGTCTAATCACTTTGAATTTCAAAGTACTTCTAATTAAATTAATCATGAAAACAAAAACCGAAAACAACTATACTATGAGAGAAGAAATCATAACCAATCTGGAGAACCCCAGGCAACTTGAAAAATTGTACCGGGACAACCAAACGGCTTTCAAAAAAGCGTTCCGCTTTATCTATCCCGAAATCCAGGGAAACACCACCGCTCAAATCTGGAACGAACGGCTGAGTTTTGAGCAGGAAGAAATATCGTGGGGTACCCGAAAGGAGTTGATCATTGTAATAGTTGTGTCATTCATAGCTGGTCTGATCGCTAAAATCCCGGACTTTTTTTCCATTGATCCCGAATATTATTATCCCCGCAACATTGGGTTCATCGTTTTTCCAATGCTGGCGATCTATTTTGCCTGGAAACATCAAATTCAAATTAGAACAATTGTTATCGCTGCTGTAGCTTTTTTGATTTCAGCGCTCTACATCAACTTTCTTCCCAATGACGCCGAGAGTGACACCTTAATTTTAGCCTGCATCCATCTGCCCTTATTTTTATGGGCGGTGCTGGGTTATACCTTTGTTGGCGACCAGTTCAGAAATCACTCCAGGCGGTTGAATTTTTTAAGGTATAACGGAGACTTAGTGGTAATGACCACCATCATTTTAATTGCCGGTGGTCTGCTGTCCGGAGTAACGCTAGGCCTGTTTGAACTCATTGATATTAAAATTGAGGATTTTTATTTTAAAATGATTGCGATATGGGGGCTTGCTGCCTCTCCAATCCTGGGGACCTTTCTGGTCCAAACCAATCCCCAACTGGTCGGCAAGGTTTCTCCGGTAATTGCCAAAGTATTTACACCTCTTGTGCTGGTGACCCTGGTCATTTATTTATGTGCAGTTATTTATACCGGCAAAGATCCCTACAACGACAGGGAGTTTCTTTTGGTTTTCAACGCCCTCCTCATAGGTGTAATGGCCATCATCTTTTTCTCTATAGCAGAAATTTCGAAAAACATCAATAATAAAATCGGAATCCTGCTATTGTTTAGTTTATCCCTGGTGACGGTTGTTCTGAACGGAATTGCATTGTCGGCGATCCTCTTTAGAATTTCAGAATGGGGAATTACTCCAAACCGGTTGGCTGTTTTAGGCGGAAACATACTTATGCTGACAAACCTTTTATTGGTTACCAATAACCTGTTCAAAACCCTCAGGTATAAAAACGAGATTGAGAAAGTGGAGGAAAGTATTGCTTCATTCTTACCGGTTTACACCGTATGGACTATAGTGGTGGCGTTTATTTTCCCAATCCTGTTCAGCTTTAAATAACAAAGACAATAATCAAATTAAAAAGCGGAGGTATGAAGTTTAAAACAATTATTTGGCTCACCATTTTTAGCATCGCCATGGGGTTTATGGAATCGGCCGTGGTCATCTACCTGAGGGAACTGTATTACCCCGATGGATTTCATTTCCCTCTGGTTCCCCTGGATCCCGGTATCGGTTTGGTTGAAATATTTCGTGAAGCGGCAACTATAATCATGTTAATTGGGGTAGGAATTCTTTCGGCAAAAACAACTGCCCTTCGTTTATCCTACTTCATTTTTTGTTTTGCGATCTGGGACTTATTCTATTATTTTTTTCTGTTTGTATTCCTGGGATGGCCACAATCCTTGTTTACCTGGGATATATTGTTTTTAATTCCTGTGCCCTGGGTGGGCCCGGTTTTAACACCTCTAATCGTATCCCTGACCATGATCTTGTTGTCCTTAAGCATTATGCACTTTCAACGCATGGGATTGGATACCCGGTTAAAAGTAAAAGAATGGGGTTTGTTCAGTGCCGGTAGTTTTGTGATCATCCTATCCTTTATATGGGATTATTGGGAATACATTCGGGGAAAAAAATTGTCAGAAATCGTTTATCCTTTGTCAGATCAACAAAACCTCTTTAGCAACATGGTAGATTATGTCCCTGTTGACTTTAACTGGCCTTTGTTTGTCGCCGGGGAGACTATTCTTCTCTACGCAATTATAATTTTCATCCGAAGGATAAACCACGAATACAGGGAAATGGATTCCATTGCATTTATCTATTGAAACAATTATCGTGAATTTAACCCAAATCGGTCATTTGAAAAATTCAAATGACCGATCGACGAATAAAAATGAATACCCTGTGAGGAAAGCTGGAATTTAAACCGGGGGTTTTAGGAGGGGATTAAAAGAGTCTCCAGGCGGGGACGCCTGAAGAAACCGGGAGGCGGTGACGCCTGAAGAAACCGGGAGGCGGTGACGCCTGAAGAAACCGCCTACTCCCGTAGAAACCGCATACTCCTGTAGAAACCGCATACTCCTGTAGAAACCGGGACGCCTCTAGAATCCGCGGACGTTTGAAGAAACCAAGGAGAAACCCCACAGCTGGTTTTGACTGCTGTTTACTTGAATGTTTGTGGTGAGATAATCGTTTGATTTCATCACGTTTATAATTCTTTCTCCGTGGTTCTCCGTGACTCCGTGCGAAAGTGTGAGTACATATTAACTCTTCAGGAGACACTGGAGTGGCGGTAAAACAAATCTATCTCCAAACCGTTTATAAACTCCTCCCAGCAGTTGAATAACCCATCCTAACTCAGGAATCAAAATTGATTTTTAACTGGGATTGTTCTGGCATTTCGTCTTCCGTCGGATCCAACTCAATTAATTCCTCCGGGATTTCCTGCTCTCCTGGTGGGGGCAGGCTTTCTATATTATTTAATTGACGGTTGATGGACCTGGAGCGGGGACCTGCCACATTTTCCAACTGACTGAGTCCGGTCTGAATGTTTTTCTGCGCCTTTTCCAACATGCCCCCAAATTTTTCGAATTCATTTTTTACGGATGCCAGCACCCTCCATACTTCGCTGCTCCTTTTGTGAAGGGCCAGGGTCCTGAATCCCATCTGCAAACTATTTAAGATGGCAAATAAAGTAGTCGGGCCAGCTACGGTGATCTTAAATTCATCCCGCAATTGATCTACAAGGGCACTGCGACGAATCACTTCGGCATAAATACTTTCAAATGGAAGAAACATAATCGCAAAATCGGTAGTCTGCGGCGGATCGATGTATTTATCCCGGATATCCCTGGCCATTTTCCGAATGGTAGTTTCCAGGCTCCTCGTTGCAATTTCTATTTCCTCGGGAATGGCCCGATCATAAGCAAGGATCAGGTGTTCATAAATGTCTTTTGGAAATTTCGCATCAATGGGCAGGTAAACAAATATTTTTTCGTCCTCGTTTCGACCGGGTAGTTTGATCGCAAACTCTACGGAATCCGTGCTCCCTGGTTTAGTACGCACATTGGACTCATATTGATTAGGTGCCAGGATTTGTTCTAGTAACATGGCCAACTGTACCTCCCCTATCCCACCCCTGAGTTTTACATTACTTAATACTTTTTTGAGCCCACCGACATCACTGGCCATGGTCTGCATTTCGCCCAGGCCTTTTTGTACTTCAATAAGTTGTCTGCCTACGGTCTCAAAACTTTGGTTCAATCGTTCACTGAGGGTTTTTTCAAGTTTTTCTTCTACAGTAACCCGGATGGTTTCCAGTTTATTTTCTGTGTTTCTGACCAGTTCGTTTTGTTTGGCTTCGATGGTCTCCTGGAAACCTTTAAATGAAACCCCCAGCTCTTCCCGCATCAGCCGGTGGTCATTCCTGGATTGATCGGTCAGCGCGCTCAACTTCTCTTCAACCTTATTGGTAATTTTTTCCAGTTGATCAATAGTTTTTAAGGTCGTCTCTTTTTGCTCCAGTTTCAGCTCTTCCATTTTGGAGCGTTGATCCAGGATAAAATCCTTAAGGTTTGAAGCAAGGCTTTCACGGTTTTCTTTATTGTTGCCATCCATTTTAGTGATCAAAAGGTCGATTTTATCCGCCAGCGTTTTATTGATATCCCGGAGGGCAAGCTGGTTTTGATCGGTTATGTCCTTAATGGCTCCGGACAATTCGGACTTAAAATCTTTTAATGTGTTGTTGAGTTCGATGCGGTTGTCTTTGGCCAGAGTGGCGGTTTCCTCTCGATTTAATTTAAAATCCTGCTTAAGGTTGGTTTCCAGTTTTAAAAGATTGCCCTGTAGCTCATCGACTTTAAACTGTAACTGAGGGATACTGCCCTCCGGCTTAGCCCGGAGATAAATAATCAGAAATAAGATCAGGCCCAACAAGGACAAAATGATTACGAGTAATTTATATTCCATTCGACTTTTCGGAGTTTAAATGCAGGAAGCGATAAGCTCGCTGTGTCAGGATCAAACGCTTATTCATCCTCCATTGGTATCACAAAAATAAGGGCTAAAGCGGGGAATTACGGATTTGGAATCAGGGAGTCTGTGATACTGCCTAAACATCCAATCGGACAACGGGCAAAATTAATCAGTAAACCGTATTTTTCTGTCAACTGAATTCAATTTCATTGTTTGGGTTTATGGGGATGCCATCAAATCTCCCGGGGCAGAATAGGTTGCGATCCAATGACAAAGTAGTTGAAGTTGGATTTGATTCAACCACACCATACGAAAATGAGACAGACCGGGAATCACGCCGATGCGATAAAGGAGGGATAAATCCGATTTAAATATTGAAGGAAAACAATTAAAATCGCCCGGAGGCAGAGGGATTATCAGAGGAAGAAAGATTCCTGTGATCCAGTTCAATTATCCTTGTGAATCTTCAAATTTGCAAATGAGCCACCTGAATTATCGGCCGTATACAAGCCGATTTTACCCGATTTGGCACCCAACAGAGGCACCGTAATGCAGGGCGGGGGTTTATTATTTACATATACCATGGCCTCCTTTTCAGTAATTATAAATCTTGCATGAAACCAGTCATTGGGATCCGGAGCCGGCATCACCGTATTTTCAAATTTCCCACTTTGTGTTTCCCGGAGTTTAGACCAGGTGTATTCGGGCAGGCTAATATATTGTACTGCCCGCTTCAGACGAAGGGTATCGGTAGTTTGAAATTGAAATGGCCTAAAATAAATGGCTTCAAAGGTGGTGTCATTGTCACCATGAAAGGCAATACCTAAAAAACTATGTTGAAAGATATCCTGACCTTTGAGATAAAGCTCAATAATACCTGTTCTAAAATCTATTCCTTCTATCCAGGCGAGGCCTTCGTCCTCATTGAGTAAAAATTCGATATAATCATTTCCTTTTTCTTTACCAACTTTCACTTCACGATTAACAATAGTCAATTGGTTCTTATTGAACATCGATATTAAGTCAATGGTACCAGGCTTTTGTAGAATATTTTGAGCAAAACCAGCCAGGCTGGATAAGATGAAGAAAAGTATAAATATTTTTTTCATATCCCTTTAATCCTTGTTTACATCAAGCGGAATGATCCGTATAGATATACCATTTGTCTTTCCATTTGACCATCAGGCTTGAATATCGTCCATGAATCGCCTACCCTCGGGATAAGTGACATGAAAATAACCCGTCACGAAGTAATATTTTTTCGAGAATCACTCCATGCTCTCACTATCGAGTTTCAGGCTTCCCATTTTGTCTTCCGGCCAATATTTTTTGTAAAAAGCCAGAATATTGTTCTTACCGGCAGCCACACCTTTTGATAATATCATTCGGGAAGAATCGAGGGGAGCATACAAGGCTACATAACCCTCAATGTCGTGAGCATTCCAAGCCCGTTCTTCTTTCCGGAAGACTTTTAAAATGGCAACTTCATCCTTATTATTCCGGGAATAAGCAATGGAGGTCGAAAAAACGACTATAAAAAAAACAGACGCTATTGACTTTCATGGTAGATCGTTATTAATATTTACGGAGCTGGTCATCGTTTAAACCATAATGACAGGGATAAAAATCAGTTTTAAACCATTTTAATAGGTATTGATATCCAGGCCTTTTTCAAGTTTTATAATGGAGTTTTCTACACTGGCTTTATTAGCTGCATCCGGGGCTAAGGGCAACGCGCTTTTTGCGAATTCCAATGCTTTTTTATAATTACCTGAGACGGAAAGTCCTCTGGCCATACCTATGTTGGTAGTATATTGATTAGGATATTTATTATAATTGTCTTGAAATACTTTTATAGCATCCGCTGTTTTTTTAGCGGACAACAAGCTGCGACCATAAAAATGTACATCGGTCATACTCCCCAAAGGAAGGGCTTCCAGCATAATTTTATCCGCTTCACTATCTCTATTCATTTTCTTCAGGATAGCGGCTTTGGTACTTAATGTGCGAAAGGTCTTTTGACCCATTATTCTGAAATAGATGCCTCGGTCTATCCAGGCTAAAGCTTGCTCCAGTTCTATGTTGTTTTCTAAACAATAATTGGCCGCCTGCACAAAATCATCCGGTGGGCGTGTAGTCAACAAATCTTTTTTAACTCAGCGATTTGAAGCTCTTTTACTTTGGCCGAAATCCGGAAAGGTATCCTTCGTTTTTCCCATGAAAGCGACACCATTACCGAACTGTCTGTTTGGTCCGTAAATTCATATTTGAGCCATTCTTCACTTTTTTCTAAGGGCTGGTTTTTAACGGTAACTCTTAACGCATCATCTTCAGGTTTGTAATAAGAACTCCCCCAGGAGGTTGAGTTTTTTGAGAAAATCAGCGTGCTTTCATTTACATCATTGACAATGAAAATCCATATGTACCGGCAGGCAGGTCTTTGCCTTCTACCTGTACAGGGTGACTAAAAGAAAATGTCGTGTTTTCATTGGCCCCTGCCCGCCAGGGGGCAGCATAACAAGTACCATGGCCTAAATCTTGCAGGCCATAGTGCGCCACATTTGTGCCCCAAATCCGACCTTCCCGTCCTTTAACTCCGGGCCGGCTATAATTTATATCAATTTTTACAATAGCAATCTGTTCGCCAATGGAAGCTTTTTTATTACCGCCATCAGGGGCAGTATGGAGGGGGAGAATCTGTGCCAGGGCAACAGAAGCGGAATAAAGCCCTATAATAAAAAGTATATATTTTTTCATTTATATGGTCATTACTTAACCTGATAACTTTAAATTTGAATTAAATTTTAGTTCTTTCTTTTACAACATTCAACCAATTGACCTAATTGAATATCCAATGTGCCTAACATTTAAAAACAAAATTCTGTAAATTATAGGTTGACCTCCTCCCCCGCTATGGGTGATTATTCCTATTGAAGTCAAGTTTTTGAGTAAATTAGCCTCAGATGGCTGAGTGGGAATATATCTCTGACTATTTTCGATTGGGTTACACTGTAGATAAGTACACCTAATTTACAAACTCGGATAAAATTATATCAATGAAAATAATGATGCTGAAGAATAGTCCAATTAGTAAGTCCCATAGTCCTAAAATTCACTGTGTGCGTTTTCTTTCGCTGATGACCTTATTTATATTATTTCTACATACAAACCTGTCAGCTCAATTGAATCGATCTTAAGAAATAGTTGCTTCCAGAGTAACCATACTCTCTATCGATCTCAGATCCGGAGAAGAGATTACCATTGAGACAGCAAATCCTTCACCAGGTTGTGATCCTGTATTACATATTGTCAATTACCCAAATATATTTTTGGGCAGGCGCGAAAGGGCTTTTGATGACAATTCCGGTCCTGGAAACAATGCAAAAATTACTTTTCAATCAGAATTTGCTGCTACAACCACTTTTAAAGTTATTTTAAGGTCCAAATCTAGTGCTACCTCGGGTTCATGTGATATTATTTTTAACGGTGCAAGACGGGAAAGGAGAATGCCGTGTGGAGGAAAGCATATCATCTTGCGTAATGTAAATCGCAGTGAAGTGCTACAAAGTGTACGTAGTCCAAATGGTCCAAATCGTCATGTCATGATGGTCTTTAAATCAGGAAGTGAAAACATAGAAAGTTATTATGAGAATGAATTTATATCAAATCACCGAATAACATCCCGCGGGAATAAAAGAATTTTAGTGGGTTCTATTGTCGATATACAACAGGCGTATCCTTTTCCTGGTGAACTATTGAATCTATATGTTAATGATTATTTGATTGATGGACATGATCAGGATGAGGATGACCTCGGTGATAAACTCGAAGAAGCCATTGGTACCTGTAGTGATAAAACAAGTATTGTTTGGGGTAAGGAAGGCTTTCCTTTTGATTGTGCTTGTATCGAGGATGAAAGGGATACTGATCAAGATGGTTTAGCTGATGGCATTGAACTTACAGGCAAAGGTTCGGTCCATTTGCCAGCCTGGGGTAGTAGTCCAAGACATAAGGATCTTTTTATAGAGGTAGATCACTTAAGAAGCAGTCCAATAGAAACCAATGCACACATGATCCCTTTTGCAGCAAGAAATTTTGCAAAAATCTTTGCCGATGGATATGAACTCCGAACTATAGTTCAATTGGCAAATTCAGTTTTGTTAGAAAACCCTGACCGCATGCCGGGAATACGTGCACACCTGGATATAGGAATTCCTCCATCCGATTCATCAGATGTTGCGATTTACGGAGACTGGGGAGGATATACCTCAATCAATCCCGTGACATTGGGTAATGGCGTATATGATCGGGTAAAAGCGAGTGAAGCGTGGAAAACGAATATGGATAGAGATCGATTGGGGCTTTTTAGATACATCGGAGGAGTCCCATCAGGTGGGGGCCAATGCGGAAATCTTCAATTTGCTTGTGGATGCAATTTCAGCAGTCCCTCCATCCCTGCCCATGAAATTGGACATACGTTGGGTTTAGGTCATTCCGGCCCACACTATGAATTTGATTTTGACGCCAATTGTAACCCATTTTATAAAAGCATAATGAATTATAGGTTTCAGAATCAAAGTGGGATCGGATTTTCATCCCGGTACCGCACAGCCGATTTTAATAATAATGCCCTAAAGGAGCGAAAAGCGTTTCTTCCTGGCAATTCTTTACTCACCACCCTTAGTCAGTATTTTGAATATTATGTGGATACCTTGCATGGTCATGTTGACTGGAACAGAGATGGAGTCTTCGCTGCGGAAGGAACAACCGTTAGAGCCTATGCAAACTACGCAAGAGGATATGCCTGCGAATGCACTCGTTACAACCGGGTTAGTGTCACTCATGGAGCTGCTAATTATAGACCAGCGATGGCCAGATTAGATAATCGATTATTTATTTTTAACAAGGAACCCGGTGCCAGCAATGCCATCAAATATCGATTCACTACATCTAATTTAGATTGTCCTCAGCCAGAAACCGAACTTTGCGCAGATACCAATTGGAGCGATGAATATGATACTGGTGTATCCACTGAAAATGGTTTTGATGTATTAATTGTTACGAGAAATGAATCGACAGAACTAATGCTTATATCAAGTGAAGGTCATGGCAGAATCGTAATGCGGCTATTAAACCCTGGTCTTGGCAGGCCAATTACCTGGTGGTCAGAAGAAGAAAGGATTGTACCACGGAATCATGCATTTGAACCTGCTTTGGTCAATGTTTCTAACAATAAGGTTTTATTGGTTTATAAAGATGCTGAAAATCAATTACATCATTCTATGGCAAGGGCTGCTGCAAATTCCTGGACTTGGGGCGATCCGGTTCTTTCGAGCACAAGTGTAAATAATATAATCTCTTTAACCCCGATTAGTTCACCAGGACTTGTAAAAGCAAAACTAGCATGGAATGAGTATGAAAATACTGTATATCTCATGGGTACACCTGTAGGAGAATCAGGATTAGCGATTTGGTCATTTGATCCAAATTCGAATACAGTTCAATGGTTGAGGCAAAATCTTTTTGACAGTGCACCGACCGGTGTCGTTGGTCGTCCCGGGCTGGCATGGGTTCCTAACGCATTGCCCGGAAACCAAGGACGATTATACCTTATATATGATCATATGGATAGCCACCCGCGAATGATGTTTTCTTATGTGGACAAAATAAACTTCCCGGAAGGCAGAGAATTTATTGGCCTAAGAGCTTATTTTGATAATGCCTGGACCACCTCATCAACTTCCTCGATCTATTACGACACAAAAGGTGGCGCATCAAGATTGAGGTATCTTTCGGCAAAAGCAATAGAAAATGAAGAAGGGCAAGTCACTTCTTATGAAATTATAATGCGGCCCAAAGCTGACGGGATACAGGATGCTAAATATTATGGAACGAATGATTGGGAAACGCTGGGAGCCAAATTTTGCGATGCAGTCGTCAACCCGGATGGTCTCGTAAGCAACCCCATACGATGTAAATAAAGGCATATAATTTCTTCTATTAAAAAGTAAATGAAAACGATTTGCATTACATCCATCTGATTAATTTAATCAGCTTTGATTGATTGGTAGAACTCTATATTTGCGGTGGTCAAACGACAATTTTAATATAAAATATGTCTTGTACATCCTATCTTCGACCTTGCAATGGATACAAAAAAAATATTTGAAAACAATGAAAAATGGATCGCTGAAAAACTGGCCATCTCACCAGATTATTTCAACAACCTGGTAAAAGGACAAACTCCTGAATTTCTCTACATCGGTTGTTCCGATAGCCGGGTGACCGCGGAAGACCTGATGGGAATCAATCCGGGCGAAGCATTTATCCACCGTAATATTGCCAATATGGTGATCAGCATCGACCTCAATGTAATGTCGGTCTTGAATTATGCGGTCGACCATCTTAAAGTGCAACAGATTGTAGTCTGTGGACACTATGCCTGCGGTGGAGTAAAAGCCGCCATGCAATCTGCCGATCTGGGTATACTCAACCCCTGGCTCAGAAATATCCGGGATGTATACCGTCTTCACAAAGAAGAATTAAATGTTATTGAAGACATCGAAAAAAGATACGATCGCCTGGTGGAACTCAATGTACAGGAACAATGTGTCAACCTGATTAAAACCGCTGCCGTCCAAAAAGCATATAAATCAAGGGGAATCAAGGTACATGGCTGGGTGTTTGATATCCGGACCGGAAAATTAATCGACCTGAAAATCAATTTTCCAAAAATTCTACAGAATATCATGGAGATCTATAAATTAATTTGAAA
>JAWXBI010000009.1:0-10777 GCA_034439915.1 Saprospiraceae bacterium
GAATTAAAAAATAAATCCCAGCTTATTCCTGTAAAAAAATAAATCCCTGAGTTAATTGACCGTCAAATTGGGAAAATAGACAACCATTTTTCATGAAATATTAAACCCCCGGTTAAAAATGGTAACCCGTAAAAAACAATTGGATTTATTTTTACTCATTGCATACTAAGGTAAATTGTACTACCCATACCGATAATGTATTATTAAAGAGTTTTCGCCGGACTCCATAACGACAGGGCCCAGATGCCTTCGGATGGTAGAATTAATTGTACGCTTTGATGCCTCATTCCATTTAACAAGGATAAAGTCACAAATACGTTTCCAGGGTGAACAAGCGGATAAAAAAATCAGAGAGGTTTATAAATTAAATTAATTTTAATTAATTGTTCTATTTTATTTCAATTAAAATAATTGTCCGATTAATTATTTATCTGGCATTCTTTACCAGATCGGTTTCCAAGGTAAAAAAGAAATGGACTGAAATAACAAAAATAAAACAACGTAAATCGGTGTTTTATTCCTGATTAAAATAAAAAAGGGCCCCGCACTCCGGCAAGGCCCTCCTATTCAAATATTTGTCAGATTTAAATTTTATCTAAAGTTTTTCACCATGCTGGGACAAGTCAAGACCAGCTTCTTCTTCTTCAGCGGTGACTCGAAGAGGAGTAATCCTATTTACAACCCTCAATAAAATAAAGGTGCCGATGAAAGCAAAAGCAGATACTACTACCAAAGCCATTAAATGGAGAAAGAATAATTTAGTTTCCCCAAAAAACAAACCATTGCCTGTGGTATTGGCTGCATTGATGGATTGATGGGCAAATACACCCGTAAGGATCATACCCACCATACCACCTACACCATGACAGGGAAACACATCCAGGGTGTCATCGATGTTGGTGCGGGAAGTCCTCCATTCAATCACCATGTTGGAGACCAAAGCGGCGACCACTCCTACAGTAAGTGAATGGGGTATGCTGATGTAACCGGCAGCAGGGGTAATGGCAACCAAACCGACGACTGCACCTATACAAGCTCCCATGGCGGAAGGTTTGCGTCCCCGGACTGCATCAAAAATAATCCAGGTAAAAGCAGCTGCCGCAGAAGCACTCGTCGTCGTGGCCAGGGCACTTACCGCGAGGGAATTGGCAGCAAGGGCTGAACCGGCATTAAATCCAAGCCAACCAAACCACAGTAAAGCAGTGCCGAGCAGTACATAGGTGATACGGGCTGGTTCTAAACCACCATTCGACCGGCTTTTGAAAAATAAAGCAGAAGCAAATGCGGCCCAACCTGCACTCATATGGACTACGGTACCTCCGGCGAAATCCAAAACACCGAGTTTAAAGAAATAACCGTCCGGGTGCCAGGTCATGTGGGCGAGTGGTGAATAAATTAATAAAGACCACAATACGATAAACAGGATATAAGAAGTAAATTTTACACGCTCAGCAAAAGCTCCTGTGATCAGCGCAGGGGTAATAATGGCAAATTTTAACTGGAAAAAGGCAAACAGAATCAAAGGAATACTGGGCGCCAATGACCAGGGTGCATGGGCCAGGGCATCATCCATCATAAAAAAGGTGGCCGGGTTTCCAATAATACCGCCAATGCTTTCACCAAAAGCAAGGCTGAAACCGACTATAACCCACATAATAGTAATAACCGCCATGGAAATAAAACTCTGGGCCATGGTGGAAATCACGTTTTTCTTGCGGACCATTCCACCATAAAAAAACGCCAACCCGGGGGTCATAAACAAAACCAGGGCGGTAGCCGTGATCATCCACGCCATATCCCCGGAGTTTAATTCCGGACCTGCATATACCGCATCGGGTATACTGGGATGGATCAGGCTCAAAATTACAATGATCACAAGGATCGAAAAGGGTATTAGTGCTAACTTTCTACTCATTGACATAGGTTAATTCTTTTTTTGATTATGGATCAAATCTATATAGAGAATGAGGTACTGCAAATTCAAAAAGTCATCGAAATTGTAATTTTCACTCCGGTCAAATTTAGCTTTAATTTTAACTAAAAATTGATAAATGAGCGAAAAAGAGTAGAATACTGCTATGAAATTGAATCAAAAATTGAAGAAAATGCAATATTTATGGAAAAACAGGTTTAGAACTACCTATTATAAATCACCCCAGTCATAGGTGTTTAGGAACGAATCTGACTTATATTTTTTTTGGGTGGCGAGCCGGTCCTGTTGGCGTCGGAGTATCAATCGGGCGAGGTCCAGGGCCACTACGCCGGAATTGGCCAGAACATATTGGATTTTTGTTTCTTCCACATCCAGCCGGTATAAAAAACTCCACAATAAATCTGGTTGTTCCGACAAGAGTTGTTCTACCCTGGATTCAATTAAATGCACCAGGGTCTCTTCATCGAGATATGGGGAAGCGGGATCCACTCCTGCCCAAAAAAGATCAACAGGGCCTTCAGGGGTTTGCATGCTGATGAAAATCAAGGATCGCATCGATTACACTGCGGTCATTTTTTAATCGGGGTACCTTGTGTTGCCCCCCTAATTTACCCTGCGCTTTCATCCAATTGTAAAATGTGCCTTTTGGGATTTCGACAATGGTCAACTGTTCCAGGGCGATATCTTTGGTGCGTTTTGCCTCGTAGTCTGAATTGACTTCCTGCAAAGCCCGGTCCAGGGAGCGGGAAAAGCCAGCCAGATCAGCGGGTCTTTTATCAAATTCAATGATCCATTCGTGACCACCTTTATTACCCCCATCCATATAGCGGGGACCTGCAGTGAACTCAGTCACGATGCTCTGGTGTTCCTCACAGGCCACGTGAAGTGCTTTTTCCGCATTTTCCACCACGACTTCCTCTCCAAAAGCATTGATAAACTGGGTAGTCCTGCCGGCAATTTTTATCCGGTATGGATCCGCCGCTACAAACTCAATCACATCACCGGTATCGTATCTCCACAACCCGCAATTGTTTGTTATAATCAAATGATACTGGACATATAATCGTATCCCTTCCACCGGTACCACATGATTGGTATTTATTTCCTTAAATTCAAAAAAAACCGCGTTGTTCATCAATAAAAGCAATCCCTCTTCCTTTTGGTCGTATTGGGTGGCAAAGTAACCCTCGGATGCATTATACACTTCCTGGTATAGAAACTGGTCGTTGGGGATCAGTTGTTTAAATACCGGCTGGATAGGCTTAAAGTTGACCCCGCCATGAATATACAGTTTGAGGTTGGGCCAAACTTGAAGGAGATTATCTTTCTCCGTCATTTGCAGGATGTTTCTGAATAAAATAATCAACCAGGTAGGTACTCCGGCAAACATGACCAGGGGTTCAGAAATGATTTGTTTTGAGGTTTCCTGTAATTTATATTCCCAATCCGGCGAAGTAGCCAATTCTATCGACGGGACAAAAACCTGCCGCGCATACCAGGGCATACTGTTCAATAATAATGCTGAAATGTCGCCACTGGTAATCCCCGGGTAATCCGGTACCCTCTCCAAAGAACCTCCCAGGATCATGTTTTTACCCTCAAACAAACCAAGCTGGGGAAATTGATTATACAATATGGAAAGCGTATCACTGGCCCCTTTAAGATGATTCAGCTCGAGATATTCTCGCGTTACCGGAATGTATTTGCTTTTTCCACTAGTCGTTCCGGAGGACTTAGAATAGAGGTCAACTAAGCCTGGCCAGAGAACGTCTTCTTCATTTTTGCGCATACGCTCAATCCAGGGTTGAAATTCGTCGTAAGTCCGCACCGGCACTTGCTGGGCATATCCTTCATAATCGTGAATTGATTCAAACTGATGCTTCCTCCCAAATTCAGTAAAACTACCTTTAAACAAGACCTCAGTAAGCAGGTCACGCTGATATCGAACAGGCTCCTTCATGGAAGCTTCCACCTGTCGATAACGGTTCCTGAAAACACGGCTTAAAAAAAATTCCAGCATCTAAGATTAAAAATAGACAGAGCCCTGAACTTAAACTAAGATTCGTGCCCTTATATTTTAAGTTGTTCAACCTTTTATATTAATCTGATATACAGAGCCGTGTACTATTAGAGCAACGGTCTTTGCCTTAATTCAGGGAGTTTAACCTGGACTTAAATTGCTCCATGGCCAGCACATCCATGTTTTTAGACTTGGCCTGGCTGATCAATTGGTCAATTAACCGATAGGCTTTATCATTTTTTTGATTTAAAGCATAGATCCTGGCCAGTACAAACTGGTCCTCTATGGATGAAGAAGAGTTTATCACTTTGGGGAGGAGTTGTTCGCACAACCCAATCAGTTTAGGATCTGCGTTAAACGATTTTTCAACAGCTGTCGCAAGTGATTTTATCAAATCGGGATCCTTCTCCGCAGAAGCCGGCATTTTCTTCATAGCCTTGTATAAATTTTCAGCATCCCCGGTTGAGGTGTAATAATTGAGGTTTGAAGTGAATTCAAAAACATCTTTTTCTTCTGGCAAAACGGTATTGATCTTGGCCTGGGCAGCAGACAACAAATCAATAGATTGATATTCCACCGCTTTTTTTACGGTTTTATGACCGGCTTGTAACATTCTGTTTTTTACCTTGTCAGCACCAAACAATTCTTTAAGTGGTTCTTTAAACTTTACCATCAGATCAAAAACGCGGGAGTCGGATTCAATGGCAGCTTCATAGATCAACCTGAGATTTTCAGCTGTGTTGAGGTCTTTTTGGGCATTGATATATTCATTGGCAATTTTCAGGCTCGGTTTACCGGCTTGATTTAAAGCGCGGATATATTGGTAAACGGTCACAAAATCCCTTTTGCCAGAATCGTAGGCTTTGGCATACAGGGCCGTTTTATCGTTTTTTTTGAGCGCTGATTTACCGGCTTCAATAAATTTTTCAGCTTCCATGTATCCCACCGCTTTCATGACCAGCTTGGCCTCACCATCGATATAAAACAAACTGGGATAAGAGGAAACATTATAGGTATCGGCAAACTGCAAACCTTCCCCTCTTTCCATATCGAGTTTGACATTGATAAAATTGGCATTGTAAAAATCACCTACCGATTTTTGCGGAAAGGTTTTGGCAGACATCAGTTTACACGGACCACACCAGGTGGTGTAGGCATCCACAAATATAAGCTGGCCGGTTTCTTTTGCCAGGGCCAGTGCTTCAGCCCAGGTTCCATGATGAAATACCATACCCTCTGTGCGAACGTTTATCAGGCTGATCAGGACCAATCCTAAACTTATAATGTACTTCATGTTTTAACCTTTAATCCTTCAAAAATACAAGAACTTTCGATGCAGCGCATGAAAGCCTGCATGGGGGTCACGATTTGGGATGGTTGCGTACAATCCCCTTCATCTGGTTGGTAATCAGGCGATCGACTACCCGGTCCGGCAGCCTCAGTAAAAGTTCGATATACCATTTTTTAGCCACTATGACCTGTCGTGTTTTTGGTTTATTCATTTCAATGGAATTGTGGATCAGACGGGCCACCTTTTCAGCCGGAATAGAAATCTTTTGTGAAAACTGGATAAACTTGTTTTTATGACGGTATAAATCATGATAAATAGTGCCTTCAAAGGTATCCTCATCGTGTTTGGCCTTTTCATACATTTCACTTTCGATAGCCCCTGGTTCTATTACGATGGCGTCAATGCCAAAATCCAGGAGTTCCCGGCGAAGCGAGCCCGTCATTCCTTCTACCGCATGTTTGGACGCATTATACGGACCATAAAATGGACGGCTCAGTCGCCCTCCGACTGAACTGATATTGATTATTTTACCCGGTTTGTCCGTAGGATCTTTGACAGCCCCCAGCAAAGGCAAAAATGCCTGGGTAACCTGCAATAAACCAATGACGTTGACCTCTTGCTGCTCCCTGAATTTGTCAATCGATATATGCTGGAGCGGCCCGGAAACAGCGATACCGGAATTATTAACCAGAGCCCTGAGATATTGTTTTCCCATCATAGCCTGTACTTTTTCCGCAGCTTGATCAATAGCGGCCCTGTCCCTCACGTCAAAAATCAGGGAAGTAAATCCTGTGCCCATTTCTTTTTCAAGCCGGGCAGCATCTTCTGATTTACGAACCGATCCAAAAATATGATAACCTAATTCTTTTAAATATTTTGCCGTAGCCAAACCTATTCCGGTCGAAACTCCGGTAATCATCACTGCTTTCATAGTTAAACCTTTTTTTGGATGAATCGATCAAAAAATTCCCAGGTCCGCAGCATTTGATCTATTCGTTGCCGGTTGTTGCCGCTGCGGGTAAGCTCATGAGTCGCCCCGGGATGGCGCACATATTCAACGGTTTTACCCAGGACTTTAAGGCTTTTGTAAAGTTGTTCACTTTGAATGACCCCGGTTCGCAGATCTTGCTCACCGTGAAAAATGAGAAAGGGGGTTTGAATGTTTTTTACATAATTAATTGGAGATTCCCGCTCCAGATTTTTTTTGGCTTCAGGTTCCCAGGGATATCCTCCGAAATAATTGGGAACGAGCCTCCAGGCATTACCTTCCCCGAAAAACGTAGTGAGATCATAAACCCCTCTTTGAGAACAGGCCGCTTTAAACCGATGATCATGAGCAATGATCCAGGCTACCAGGTAACCCGCATAGGATCCACCGGTCACCGCGAGTTTTGAAGTATCAATCCATCCCTGACTGACGGCTCCCTCCAGTGATTTCAACACATCCGAGGTGGGACCCTTTCCCCAGTCGTTGATATTGGCCCGCATAAATGCCTGTCCATAACCTCCTGATCCTCTGGGATTGCAATACACTACACCGTATCCCTTGGCACAATAATACTGAAATTCATGCCACATGGATGCTTCCCCTGGTCCCCACATAGCTGTAGGCCCTCCATGTATATTCAGGATGGTAGGGTATTTTTTACCCGCTTCAAAACGGGTTGGTTTCATCACCCAGTATTCAATTGTCATACCCTGCTCATTTTTGAAAAAAAACTTTTCCGGCTTGCTCAGAGCTTTACCTGTCAACCAACTTGAATTTAGGGCAGTGATTTGTTTCTGATTTTTCATGGATTGATCAGCGGTGAACAATTCAAAGGGACTGGATACCGCCGTTTTTACAAAAGTCACACCAGTCTGACTAACATCAAAACTTCCGATCCCTTCATCCACGGAACTCAGCGGTTCCACACTCAGGGTGGACAGGTTTATTTTATGCAGTACGACCCCGCCATTAGAAGGAGAAGTGATAAACAAAGAGGCTTCATCCGGTGAAAAAACCATCGAACTGATGGAGCGATCATGAGTAATCGTCCGGATGTCTTTTTCTGAGCCTTGCAAAGGCATAATGTTTAGCGTTGGGATCGTCACCCTGTTGGTTTGGCCCTGGGTGAAAACCAGCCATTTTTCCGACGGAGAGGCCTTGGCCTGACCATAGGACATACCTTTTTTTCCCAGGATTTTTTTCAGGTTTTTAGAGGTCAGTTCAAGGCTATAGACTTCGTTTTCCTGGCTGCGGTCCGGATGTTCCTGCGGATCCATATCAGACTGCACCAATAATTGACCGGTGCCAATGAATTGAGAGTTGCTGAAGGAGTAATATCCTTTAGTCAGGGCTCTGGATTTTGCATCTGGTCTGACCTCAATGACAAAGAGATGGTTAAAATTCATTTCATTGGATACCGAAGCTTCCAGTTGAAACTGGAGTTTGGTGATCACCTTTGCTTTCCGGTCCTTTTCATTTTGAGCCAGGTAGGCCCTTACCTCCTCCATTGTACCGTTGGGATCTGCTTTAGACACCCCTGGTTTTAATAGTGAATTGTCCGCATAGCCTGCTTTTTCCATCGGCCAGGACGGCATGACCTTATCGAAATTTAGAATGGTATCGGTCTGCAGGTCGGTGAAAGAATAAGAAGAACTAAAGATTATCGAGCTTCCATCTGGATTCCAAACCGGATTCGTTGCACCGTTTTTTTCGGAAGTCAATTGCCAGGCTTCTCCTCCGTTTAGGGGCAGGATAAAAATCTGTGGCTTGGAATCCACTGATCGGGTAAAAGCGATTTGAGCGTTGTCTGGGCTCCAAACCGGATTATTGGCTCCGTCCCGGTGAAAAGTGATCGCTTTGGTGGATTTGCCCTGGACATCACTGAGCCAAAGTTGGGTTGAATAATTGTATTCAAGTTTATCCTTAGGATCCGGATTTATGGTTTGTACGGTAAAGAGGATCCGTGAGCCATCAGGGGAGAAGGAGACATTGGAGATCGATTGGATCCTCGTGAGATCAGTGACCAGGATATCTTGTTGGGCTTTCAGGAGGCCAACAAACAATAAACAGCAACAAAGAGAAAATATAGATTTCATAGGTAGTTTAAAAAATGCAAAATACAAAAAGCACACTACAATTAAATCAACCGGAGGAAGGCCATTTAGTCTGCCAGATACCTGAGATAAATAAGAATAATTGAAAGCACGGTATCCCCATACCTTAATTCTCCCTAATTTTAAGGCTGAAGTTGTCGATCTTATGAATTCCAAATGGTCCAGAAGGAGGTTTATACAAACAGGGGCTCTGGCTTTACCAATGATAAAAGTAAAATCAGCTGGTTCCATCCAGACCGTAACCGGTCGGATCCCTTCAAAAGCAATGTGTAAAACATTAATCCACGAACATGTATTGGTCGATTTTATAGGGGCAGACCGGATTAGTCCGGACCGTTGGAAAAAAGAGGATGTAATCCTGAAGGTATTGCCTTACCTGAAAGAGCTAAAACAGTTGGGAGTCGATACATTCATGGAATGTACTCCGGCTCATTTGGGACGTGACCCGGCTTTATTAAAATCATTGGCTGACCAAAGCGGTCTGCAGATTCTTACGAACACCGGATATTACGGGGCAGTGGGCAATAAATATTTGCCCGCCTGGGCTTTCACAGAAACGGCTGAACAACTGGCACAGCGATGGATAGACGAATTTGAAAATGGTATGGAGAGGACAGGAATCAAGCCAGGCTTTATCAAAATCGGGGTTGACCCGGGTCGTTTATCCGAATTGCACCGGAAGCTCATTAGAGCGGCTGGCCTGACCCATTTGCAGACAGGGCTTACTATATGTTCTCACACGGGAATGGCCATACCTGCTTTTGAACAAATAGAAATTTTAAGCGCCATGAAGGTTCACCCTTCAGCCTTTGTCTGGACCCACGCACAAAACGAGCCAGACCATTCAATGCAAATTAAGGCGGCCAGATCAGGAACCTGGATCAGCCTGGATGGTGTAGGCTGGGGGGATGTTAAAAAATATGCGGATAACCTCCAGACTCTTAAAGTAGCAGGAGTTTTGAACAGGGTATTAATTTCTCATGATGCCGGTTGGTACAAACCCGGAGAACCGGACGGGGGTTCGTTTATTGGTTATTCCAGAATATTCAAGGAATTGATTCCTCTTTTAAACACCAGAGGTTTTAGAAAAAAGGATATCAGTCAACTGCTGGAAACAAATCCGGAAAAAGCCTTTACGATTCAAGTAAGAAAATCTTAAACAATTACTTTGTTTTTTATAGGGGGTGGTCCCTGGAAAATAAATCATTAAAAATATATGCGTAAGCGTTCGCTTACGCATATATTTTTAAGCGAATACTTACATAATATTCCAACCATCAGGAGACGAGATGTATTTCAAGCCATTGCCGATCCGACTCGCCGCGAAATAATTAACCTGGTCGCTTTTGAGTCATTAAACTTAAATGCCCATCGCCGAAAAATTTAAGGTGAGCCGCCCGGCTATTTCCCAACACATTAAAATTCTGACGGAATGCGGGCTCATCGTCATCCATCAGCAGGGCAGGGAAAGGTTTTGTGAGGCCAGGCTTCAATCCTTGAATGAAGTATCGGATTGGATCGAGCCATTTAGAAAACGCTGGACCGAACGATTTGACAAACTGGATGATTTATTAAAGCAGATGAAAAACAAATCACCTATGAACAAACCTAAAGCAGGGTCTGAAAAAATAAATAAATCACAGAAAAATAAATGAAAAATACATTTCTAAAAAGTATAGGAGCCATATTGGCGGGTTTCATTAATAAACAATAACTAAAAAATATACTTATAAATTGAAAACAAAATTCAAACAGGACAAAAGATCACCCCATTTTTATGGTTCAATGGGCAGGTGGAAGAAGCTGTAAATTTTTATACCGCTATATTTAAAAATTCCCGGATCATCGGCCTTCACCGTTTTGGCAATAATGGCAAAATCATGTCTGCAACCTTTCAATTGGAAGGACAACAGTTTATGGCCCTGGATGGGGGGCCACATTATAGCTTCACACCGGCAATTTCTTTTTTTGTAAACTGCACAAACCAGCAGGAAGTGGATGAGTTTTGGGATAAACTTTCCGCCGCTGGAGAAATACAACAATGCGGATGGCTAATAGACAAATTTGGGGTCTCCTGGCAAATAATCCCTACCAACTTGAGCAGACTCATGGGAGATCCTGATCCGGTCAAATCCCAACGGGTCTTGCAGGCCATGCTAAAAATGAAAAAAATCGAAATCGGCCAATTGGAAGCGGCTTACCGCGGATAGACCAGATTAGTCCAAGCCTTAATGGAAGGGGGCCTCAAAGAAGGTTATGAACGATTGAACGAACTCTTGGAGACTCAAGTGAAGGGATAAGCCAGAGAGGTATTTCTAATGCCACAGTGGCGCAGAAGATTGAAAAATGCCACGGAGGCGCAGATAAACCACAGAAATTATATTAGATTTTTTCAGTGTTCCTCTGAGCTTCTGTGGCTAAATTGAATGCA
>JAWXBI010000010.1:0-17868 GCA_034439915.1 Saprospiraceae bacterium
CGATAAACAGAAACGAAGTCATCGGAGCCGGAGTATTGTACTATACTATCGAAGCTAAAGACTTCAGCGCTACCAAGAAAATGATTTTGGTTGACTAATTGTCTCCCTGGTATTTAGGGAAAAAATAATTTTAACTTAAAAGAGCCGGCAATATTTTGCCGGCTCTTTTTGTTTTTATGGGGTTTTAACAAAATTGGAACGATTTTGGAAGTAGGTAGAAAGTGAAATGGATTCGTTTTCACGAATGAATTCAAAACCAAACTGTTATTAACAATTTAAAGCAATTTCTAAACGTTATTCAAATGGTTTTGCCGAAGAAACTATCTTTGCAACCCGGACGATAATTATAATTTATAAAGTGTTAAAAATTCTTAATCCATGAATTTAATGCGAATCTTTTGTCTTCTCCTTTTGTGCAATTTTTCTCTTCTTGCGACTGGATCAGCCGCTAATAAATATTTAAATCCAAATGTAATATTTAGAGGTTCCACTGAAACAGGGCAACCAAATAGTGAGGCTACAGTAAAGTTCACGGTAGAGAATTTTACGGATATTGCTTCTATGCAATGGACCATCAAATTTAATCCGGCCATAATTCAATATATACCCCCGCCGGGAGCTTTTGGATTAACAGGTTTAGATGCAAGTAGTTTCAATACCCAACGAGCGGGTGAAGGTATTATAACTTTTCTTTGGTATGATCAGCAAGGAAGGTCTGTGGCGAATGGTACTATAATTTATTCTATCAAATTTAAACTTATCGGAGCCAATGGCACATTCAGTAATGTTGAATTTTCCAATACACCATTAGCTATAGAGATTGCGGATAAAAATGCGATGAAATGTGCAGCTACCACAAACAATGGCAGAGTAAACATAGGAAGCATAATCGAACCAACAGGGTTGACCATCAAAGCAGCAGATGCCAATGCAGCCAAAGATCAGGAAGTTTGTATACCGATATCCGTGACCGGATTCAAGAGTATAAATGCCATGCAATTTTCGTTAGGCTGGGACACCAGTAGAATTAAATTTACAAAGATTCAGAATTTTGCCGGGTTGACTTCATTTGATCAAAGCAGTTTTAATTTAGCATTGACAAATTCAGGAAAATTAGTAAGTGTATGGTTTGACCCAAACACTACCGGACAGACCGTTGCCGACGGTACGAATATCTTTGAGGTTTGTTTTCGATACACCGGGCCTTGTCCGGGTTCAGGAAAAATAAATTTTACAGACGATCCAACCAAAACCGTTTTTAATTCCACCACAGGTGGTTCATTATCCGCGACTAAAACATCTGGTACTATCACTGCCTCTAGTTGTGGAACAGCGCTATCCGTCAGCACATCTAAAATTACCCATCCATGTCCCGGACAAACAAATGGGGCAATTGAGATATCAACCACCGGTGGAACTGGTACATTGACCTATACCTGGACAAACAATTCAACGAATAGAAACCTCTCCGGTGTAGGTGCTGGAAGTTATAACGTTACTGTAAGAGATGGTGCTGGGACGACAGCTACTTTAGCGGCTGCCGTTAATTTAACGGCAGTAACCGTTGCCGCGACCAAAAAAGACCCTACGACTGGTCAATCAAACGGTGAAATAACTCTGGCAGTCACAGGAGGTAATACCAACTATACCTACAAGTGGAGCAACAATGCGACCACTAAGGATATTAATAATCTCGCAATCGGTGTTTATTCATATACGGTTACGGATGCCAGTAATTGTGCAGTTTCCGGGACTGAGAGTCTGGGTACTGTGGGATTGGATATCACTTCCATTGTCCCTGTGGGCCCTGCCTGTGCAGGCCAATCCAGCGGATCTATAAATATTACCGTGGTGGGTGGAACAGGTCCTTACCAGTTTACCTGGACAGGACCCAGTGGATTCACTGCTTCCACAGAAGACATTTCTGGACTTAAATCCGGTACGTATAAGGTAACCGTTAAAGATGCAGCAAATCTTACTAAAGCTTCGGATAATATCGTGTTGACTGAACCGGCAAACCCAGTAAAGGTAACCGCCAGGATCAAATCAGTGTCCAGCCTGGGCAACGATGGTGAAATCACACCGACCGCAACAGGAGGTACTGCACCTTATCAATATCGTTGGAATACCGGGTCGACAAGCAGCAGCCTGACCAGTCTGGCTAAAGGCAATTATGGACTTACCGTTACAGACTCCAAAGGATGCACCACTTCCAATGCTTATGTAGTGGGTGGTATGGTAGATGGGGAGTGTTTTACAGCCCAGCGTGCTTTCACACCCAACGGAGATGGTATCAATGAAGTTTTTGTGATCAATTGTTCAGAAACTATTTCGAATCAATTATTAGTATATAATCGCTGGAATCAATTGGTTTATAGGGTCTCAAATTATACCAATGATTGGGTAGGTGTGGACCTCAAAGGATTTATTTTACCTGATGGTGTTTATTATTGGATCTTAAAAGACAACAGCGGAACCAACAATACACTCTATAAAGGTAATGTCACCCTATTGAGGGACCTTAATTAATACTTGAAATAACAAACGGGTTAAAATAACAGATGTTATGAAAAAACTTTTACTTGCCGTAGTTTGCTTTTTAACCATCCAATCTGGATTAAATGCGCAGGATGAAGCAATTTATTCACAATATATCTTCCATCCTATCCTGGTAAATCCGGCATATGCAGGATTTAAACAAGACTACGAGCTATTGTTTAATTTTAGGAACACGCACGCCGGGTTTCCGGGAGCCCCCAGGACTTATACGCTGAGTTTTAATGGTCCAATCGCACCAAAATTGGGATTTGTTGGCCTCCTGTTTAACGACAAAGCGGGGGACCTTAATAAATTTAAAGGACAAGCCGGATTAGCCTACAAATTTGACCTGGGTACTGTAAAGCTCAATGCAGGATTGGCGGCACAGTTTCAAAAGATTCAACTGGCGAATGGGGCAATTCTGGATTCAGGTATAGATCCTTCAGATCCTTTGATTCGGGCAGCTGCTGACGGGCTCAACTTTTTTAATACTTCCATAGGAATTTATGGGGAACAAAGTGAAAAATTGTTTTTCGGAATTTCTGTAGTAGATCTCGTCAGGACGCGCATTGATGATATCCAATCTATTACCGATCAAAATTCATTCTTCAAATATTTTAATGCATGGCTAGGTTATCGCTGGAATGTAGCAAATTATAATTTTACCGTTGAACCTTCGATCATGATCAAAAGATTGAGAAATGTTCCTTTTCAGACGGACTTAAACCTAAAAATGAGTTTTCTGGATGAACAATTATTTGGCGGGGTATCTTACTCCATTGGTGGTTTTAGCAAAACCTCATTCATGCTAGGGACTCGTATTAATTCCTTTAAACTCTTTTATTCATACGATGTAGCACTGGAGGACTTTCAAAAATATAATAACGGATCTCACGAATTGTCACTTTCATTTATGATAAAGTCGGCAATGAGTGGGAAATAAAATTTCAGTTAATATTTCCCAGCCCCGGTTATATCGACTTATACCTGTTGGATCATGATATTAGATAAACAACGAATACCTAAGTTTATTATTCTCTGTATTTAACAAATCAATTTTAACTATATAAGATATTTTTTTTGCATAGCTTCATTTTTAACTTAAAATAAGAAGGGAACTAATCGGGTTTTTATACTTTTAGTGTTCCCTTCAGATTGTTCACTTAAGTTAAATGTTATATCTAAAATGAAGCACTATATAGTTTTTGTTTTCAGCCTGATTTCATTGGGATGGTCTACCACTGCGCAGGCTTCTCTCGAAATTCATTGTCCCAGTGATAAAGAAATAACCTATAGCCAATACCAGGCAGGGAATTATTATGATAAACCGGTGGTGTATGGTGCTCATACCAAGTATGGCCCCTGGATCTATCCACATCTAAAATGTGGAAGCGGATATGTCGACGTAAAGTGGGAAATTGTTGATCATTATGCACGATCCTATTATTGTACTCAAACGATATGGGTCAATAACAGCTCAGCGAATTCGGGTATTTCAGTATGGTGTCCAAATGAGTTAACGATAGATTGTGACCAGGTAGACAACTTCTATTATCCAAAGCCAGAGGTCACTGGTAGTAATTATTGGATTTATGGTCCTTGGGTTTCAAAGTCATTAAATGATTGTGGTGTAGGGAGTATATGGGTAGAATGGAAAGTGGTGGATGGCTGCGGAAAAAATTATTATTGTAAATCGGCGATTTGGGTAAAACCCAGACCGGGATATGTGAAAATTTACTGGCCCAGGGATTTTGAAGCGGATTTGTGTAAAGATAATATTGACCCCAAATACCTGCCATATCCTTATGGTTACCCGGACCTTTATCAAAAAAATCCCTGTGCCAAATATGGTTTCAGTTATAAGGATGAAGAATACACTTTTCCTAATGATCCCGGAATTTGCAAAAAAATTATCAGAAGATGGACGGTAATCGATTGGTGTACCTATAATTTAAATGGATACGGCCATTCAAGTGGTAAGTGGGAATATGCACAATTAATTAAAATTGTTAGTAAGGCTAAACCCACCATATCCTGTACACCTGAAGTGAAGATAAACCAGGAAGCGTATGGTAATTTTGCTTGGGTAGACATACCTATTCCTTCGATTACGTCTACCTGCAATGGATTATCCAAACTTACTCATAATTCTATATACGCTACCCATTCGGGTCCGGATGCCAGTGGAAATTATCCGACGGGGACTACTTATGTGATTTTTAAAGTTACTGACCCCTGCGGAAATATGGCTGTTTGTACGACCAAAGTAATTGTCCTGGATAAAACCCTCCCAACTCCGTATTGCATCGGATCGCTGGTAACCAGTATCGCCTGGCATGCCGATGGAATTTATACTATAATCGATCCTAAAAAATTTGATGTCGGATCATTTGACAACAAAACTCCTAAAGAAAAATTGAAGTTTACCGCTGTACCCAATAAATTTACCTGTGATAGTTTAGGTACACGAAAACTAAGGATTTGGGTAGAAGATGAAGCCGGCAATAAAGACTACTGCACCGTTACTTTGATCTTACAGGATAATAAAGGGATGTGCCCGCCTCCTCCACTCCCAACCCATCAGGATACCCTGACCATTTCTGGTTTGTTAATTAACCCGGGTTTAAATCCTTTGGATAGTGTACAACTAAAGGTAACATCCAGTCAAATTTCTTTATCCTTGCTGGCTAGCGGGCATTATATTACCCCCAAGCTTCAAGCAGGCCAGGACTATAAAATCATTCCTACAAAGAAAAGTCAATTCCTGCAAGGAGTGACGGTTGCTGATTATACTCTTTTATTAGACCATTTGCAGGGAAAAGACACCCTAACCGATCCCTATCAACTTTTAGCAGCAGATATTGACCTCAATGATACAATAGACATGAATGACGCATTTTTGTTAGGTTATTATATATTGATCTACTCTAATGGTACAAAGGATACGCTGACCTCCTGGAGATTTATTCCTGCTGATTACAACGTAAATCTAATCAACCCGCTTTCCAACTCTTTGAAAAACGTGCCGGACTTTCTTCAGTATTCAGATCTCGATACCGTTATTGATGATGCCGATTTCATTGGAGTCAAAATAGGGGACCTTACCGGAGACATTTTATTAAACTCATCATCTATTGAATCCCTCACCCAACTTAAGGCTCAACTTCAAATGATGCAACAAAGTCGCAATAAGACTTTCCATCAAGCTCTAACCAAACCATCCTTAAGCATGGAAAATCCACAACAACAATTCAGTAAACCGGCCTCTTTAACCGTATTTCCAAATCCATTCTATCAACAAACTACCCTGCAATTGGAATCCCAGGAAGCTGAAAAGGCAATTTTGCAGGTGGTGGATATTCATGGTAAATCAGTATCTCATCAAACCTATTGGCTGAATAAAGGAATGAATCAATTGAAGATAGAAGGGGACGTTTTGAGACAGCAAGGAATATATTTCTATCAATTGCACACCTCCACTGGTATTTTTAACGGCAAATTTAGCTATCTGAAATAGTATTTCGGGACCTATCTGACCACAAATATCATCTAATTTATTAGATATCATTATTATTACACATAATAATAATGTGTAATATGTTAAACCAAAATAGGACGTTTACCTATTATAGGGTATCTTAGTCAATTACACATTACATATTTTTGTAATGTGTAATATAATTAAATACAATAAAATATAGTTAGCACTTTATTTTAATATGATTTAATTGGTTTACTCCCATCCCAAAATTTGATTTTACTTTTTTGCTTCAAAGCTAAAATGAAGAGGAGTGTTCTTACTTCCTTAAGGTAGAGTCATTCAAGCAGTATATGTTTTAGAAATCAATCTCCCACCGGAATTAGGCCGGTTGGCAGGTTACTATTAACGTATTCATTAATGATCAAAACTGTTTGATATGGTAAAGGAAGTTATAAAGAGTTTGTTGTTGGTTTGGTGTTTCACCCTGTTCAATCTGGAAACCACTTATTCCCAATGCACCTCTACATTTGGTTCATACCTGGTATTTCCCTGTAATACCGATACGGCGTTGATCCCAAAACCAACGCCGGTTACGGTCGTGGGTTGTGGAGATGTGACTTCGGTACAGGCGGTCCTTCCATTTCAAACTATCATGAATGGATGTGATTCAACTTGTTTTTCACTATTGCTCCGTCAATGGTTGATCCGGATAGACGGGGAACCCAACCAGTTACTCAATGACACTATTTGTTTTACACGTGTTGCTTTGGATGATATAGTGTGCCCAAATAATACCCTGGTTTATTGCAATTCAGGTTTATCCCTCGACACCAGCATTGCAGCATTAGGCTCCCCCATACATCATCAGGGGATTCCCTGCAATATATTGCAAAGTGGCCCCACCCAGATTATATGGTTTAGTGGCGCTAAGGGTTGCCTGAAGTTTACACGTCAATGGCTGATTATGGATTGGTGTAATCCGGGTAGAATTGATACCTGCCGTCAAACGATAGAGGTCCGGGATACCATTGATCCAACGATTGTTGTTGCTTCCAGTTTACCGGATGCCAGCACCACAGGAGATGCTTGTACGGCGAAAGTTAATTTTCCGCCTGCTACCATCAGTGATAGTTGTTCCAATAATGCACAGATCAAAGTAAAAATTGTAATTGCCGGACAGACCATTTATACCAATGGAGGAATAATTACCAATATTCCCCAGGGAAACCATATGGCTATTTATACAGCGGATGACGGGTGTGGTAACACCAGCTCAGACACCAGTTTAATCACAGTCAAAGATAATGTCGGTCCGGTGGCTATTTGTAAAAGTGGTAAAACCATCCAATTGGGTCAGGCCGGGATGTTGACGATGCCTGCATCAGCATTTGATGATGGTAGTTTTGATTTATGCACTCCTTTTACTACTGTTAAAGTAAGGCGATTACCCTGGTCTTCGTTTTGTGCACTGACGAACGCTTCAGTAAACCGGTTTGATGACCTGGTCAAATTTTGTTGCGAAGATGCCAACAAGGATATTATGGTCATTGTCAGAGTTTATCAGGGCTTAATACAACCCGGGCCTATCAGCCTGGATGCATATGGGGTATATACGGATTGTATGGTAATGGTAAAAGTATTGGATAAAGCCGGCCCCACGATTTCTTGCCCGCTCGATACAACCATCGAATGCAGGGATATAACGAAAAAAAGCGTAAAGAGTTTGACCGCTTACGGATCGGCTATTGTCAGCGACATGTGCCTGGATTCTGTTTGGATAGACAGCCTGCCTGCTCTCAATCAATGCCAGACCGGTAAAATTATACGAAGGATAAACGCAAAAGATAAGGCGGGAAATATTTCATTTTGTAACCAAACGATTTATGTGGTCAATTCAGATCCGTTCGATGGTTATGACTCAACGGATATTGCCTGGCCAAAAGATACCACCTTTTTTATTTGTTCTGCGAATACAGGTACATCGGTAACCGGATTGCCCGTTGTACTAGACCCCGCCTGCAGCCAATTGGTATTCAAGTCGGAAGAGGAGGTCTATTCCTATACCCCATCGGCATGTAAAAAAATACTGCGAAGATGGACTGTCACCGACTGGTGTCAGCTTTCTGACATCAACCACAAAGCTGGTAAATGGTATTATACTCAAAAAATCATCGTCATGGATACGATCAAGCCCGTATTGTCTGTACCCGGGAATTTCATCGTCAATAATATGGATTCGGCCTGCGGTTCGGTCTTGGTCAACGTGCCTTTACCATCTGCAATTGATTGTACTCCATTTGCAAATCTTGGCTGGTCTTATATACTTGATTTATTCAGTGATGGTCTGAATCTGATACCGGGAAATACTCAAAATGCGAGCCAGAGTATGCCAAATGGTACGCACACGTTGGAATTTAAAGTAGCGGATCAATGTGGGAATACAACAACCAGAACTACGATAATCACCGTCCGTGACGCCAAGAAACCCACGGCAGTCGTCATGCATGGTTTAGCTACCGATATCTCTTTAATGAACGGAATAGTAATGGCCCGGGTGCATGCAAAATTATTTTTTGTGCCGAGTACCCTGGACAATTGTACTCCGTTTAATAAATTGAAATTTTCCTTTTCCCCCAGCCTTGGCGATAGCCTGAGAATTTATACCTGTGATAGTATTGGCACCAGACTCGTCAAACTATATATCACGGATGAAGCAGGTAACCAGGATTGGGTCAATTCCTACATTATCATTCAAAATAACATGGGAGCCTGTGGAGGACCGAGTCCGGCATCCGGCCTTCGGACCACAGCTATTGAAGGAAAAATTAAAACAGAATGGGGATCGCTGATCGAACAGGTGGGGATTAAATTAATGCATGGAGAAGATGCCATGCCTGAACTGATGTCCAATGGAAAATATACGATCCGTGATTTGTTTATGGGGCAGTCCTATCAAATTATCCCTAAAAAAGACGTCAATCCATTAAACGGGGTCAGCACCTTGGATCTCATTATGATTCAAAAACACATTCTGGGTGCTCAGCTTTTTAAGACCCCCTATAAATTAATTGCCGCTGATATTGATAAAAACGGCGAAATCAATGGGGTAGATCTGGTGGAGCTGAGAAGATTGATACTCGGGGTGGACAAATCATTTACAAAAAATGAATCCTGGAGATTTGTAGATGCCGGTTACCGCTTTATAAATCAAAATCAGGCGCTGAAAGAAGCATTTAATGAGTTTTATTTAATTAAAAATCTTCAACAACCCATGCAGATTGATTTTGTGGGGGTAAAAATCGGCGATGTAAATGAGTCCAGCATTACTACTGAATTGCAACGATTGGAAGATAGGAACGCCCCGCCACTTAAACCATTATATGCTATTAATGCTGAATACCATCCCGATGAATTGATAAAAGTGAACTTATTTGCCGAAGGTCCCTATGAATTACAAGGTTTTCAATTTGAACTCCGTTCCGACGAACTGGAATACCTCGGTATTGAGGCAGGAATGGTCCCGGTTGAAAATATTTTTATAAATAACCTTAAAGAGGGATTGCGCGTATCCTTTCATCAAAATAAACCAATATTGATTTTTGAAAATAAACCAATACTGACTTTATTATTCAAAGCCAGGCGATCAGGATCCCTAAAAAACTCAATTCAGATAGGACAGAATGGATTGAATCCGGAATGGTACGACGGGGAATTTAAAACTTATGGACTCGGTCTGAATTGGAAAGACAAAACAGAGCAAGCGAGCTTTCAAAACGTGCTGAACCGCCCCAATCCTTTTTTTAATGAAACAACAATCCAATTTCAATTGCCAGGGACATCGCCGGTATTATTAAAAGTAATCAACCTGGACGGAAGCCTGATCTATCAGAAACATTTAAACGGTTTGGCCGGGATCAATGAGTGGACCATCAATAGAAATTTATTTAATGCCAGCGGAATCTATTACTACAAACTAGAATCCCTCTTTGGAACCACCACGCGAAAAATGATCCTGTTGAATTAATACTTTCTTTTAATACTAAAAAAATATAATTCCTATGAATCCTAATATGACTAGCCTTCCCATCCCAAAAACGAAAGTTAGTTGGACATTGGGCTTTCAAACCCTCCTCTTGCTGGCCTTATGGCTTACGAATATGCACCAGGCCTGGTGTACAACCGGACAACCGGGTATGCAGGGTTTCAAATCCTACAATCAGGCAGATTGGACACCCGTATACCATATACGGTTGGTAATGGCAGGTATGATTTGCCATCAGAAGCTGCAACTGTCATTGGACGCGACCGGCAAGGCTAAAATTACACCCGGTATGGTTTTAGTGTCACCCCATGGCCCTGAAAGTGGATTTAAGGTGAAAGTATACGGATTGAGCAACGATACCGTGACTTGTCAGCAAAAGGGTCAAACTATTAAGGTTGAAATACAGGAACTGGCGACAGGCAATAGGTGCTGGACATTTATATTAATTGAAGATAAACTGGCTCCCACAGTGCTGTGCAGGGATACCACCCTTTTATGCACGGGTACATTGGAATACCTGGACAGTATTCCTGGTTTATATACCATTGCGGATAATTGTACTCCTTCGATTTATTTAAAAGTTACACATTCCGATCAAATCCAAATGATGGATTGTGGTAACGATACCTTTTCCATGGTTAGGCGTACATGGACTGTTATTGATCCCTGGGGAAGATTGGGCTCTTGTACTCAAAAAATTTCGTTGTTGAGGCCTTCGAAATCTGATATCGATTTTCCGAACGATACAGTGATTTATTGTCCGGATATTAATACCAGTCCGGAGTTGGTGGGACAGCCAACTTTGAATGGACAACCGCTGGATAAATTTTGTGGGTGGAGTTTAAGGTTTGATGATGTAATTTTTGCAAAATGCGGTCAGACAAAAAAAATATTCCGTACCTGGTCTGTCCTGGATTGTTGTTCATTGACGGATACCACCGTCAGTCAATTGATCCAGATTTCTGACACCACAAGGCCAGTTATTGTTTGCCTGGGTCCGGACACCATTTCCACATTTACAAATTGTGAAGCCAAATATGTCATTCCGGCAATTCTTTCCGCCTACGATTCCTGTCACGGAAATTCCCTCACCACGATAGTCCGCGTGGATGGACTTCAAATTGCTGTCCCGGGATCTATCCTCTTCCTGGAAATGGGCTCCCATACTTTACAATACATCGTCTCCGATCCCTGCGGGAATAGTTCGACCTGTACCGTCCTGCTTGAGGTTGTGGATAAACAAGCCCCTGGGTTTTGGTGTATAGACAGCATACAAATCAGCCTGCCTGCAGATTTAATATATCTGAAGGCTTCTGACTTTCAGTCGATTGAAGCTCTGGACAATTGCAGCCTGGTTGGGATTGAGCTCAGGCGATCAGCCGATTTTTGTGCCGACGGGCAAGACCATACAAAATATGGAGATAGTGTGGCTTTCTGTTGTAATGACGTCAACAAAACATTTAACCTGATTTTCTTAGCCACTGATATTTTTGGTAACAAAGACTCCTGCCTGGTTACAGCCGTAGTGTTAGATAAACTTAGCCCTACGTTAAATTGTGAACAAGATACCACCATAAAATGCGGTGATCCTCAACCTGCCTGGAAAAATCCATTATTGGGACTGACAGACAATTGTTTGGATAGTGTAAAAATTAAGATAGACACGATCATAAACAACATTAATTTATGTGGTATTGGTCAAATTACCCGGAGAATAATTGCAACAGATAAAAGTAACAACAGGGATACTTGTTTTCAAACCATTCGTATTCCGGCGGGAGATACCCTCTTGCCTTCGGAAATTCTTTTAATTCACGATACCCTGAAAATAGTAGGCTGCCGTGCGTCTTTATTACTGCCAGACAGTATTGGTTATGAACCACCAGCATTTGAAGAACCAGCAAACTCCTGTAATAAATTGTTCGTTACGTTCCGCGATACGCTCCAACCCACAGCTGGTACGAGCCGTTGTCGAATCACCAAAAGAACCTGGCGCGTAGGAGATTCCTGTTTCAGCTTTAGTCCTATAAAAATATTATTACAGGTGATTATCCAGGATACTACTGCTTTTTCACCACTTCAGGGTGGTATTTCCGGATTGGTAATCAACCGAAACTCGGTCCCCATAGAGGAAGTTCATATTTATGGAAAGAATATGCAATCCACTATGGTTTATGACCAAATGACCGGAGGAGATGGGAAATTTTCAAGCACCGTGGCAGAGTCCGCCTTGAAACTTAATTTAAAAAAGGAAGACCATGATGCACTAAACGGGATCAGTACGCTTGACCTGATATGGATTCAGCAACATATTGCCGGTGTGAAATATTTGGATAATCCACTTCTCGAATATGCGGCAGATATTGATCGGAATGGAGCTATTAATGTGCTGGATCTGATTCAATTGAGAAAATATATTCTGGGATTTCCCGGTGCGGACTTGCCCTGGAAATTTATAAGTAGTGAAGTTCCCCTCACCTCGATTCAACCTGGACAATCATTTCCAGAAGAATATATGGTGTTAAATACCGGTAAGCCAGCGGAATTTATTGGTTTTAGATTGGGAGATGTCAATTCAGACGCCCGCGTAAATCATTCGTCAGATTTGGAAAGCAGATCGAATCGAAGGTCTGAGTTGGTCTTTGAAGACAGTGAAGATGGACTTCAACTGGTGGCAAATCAAACTGCCACCTTAAGCGGTCTTCAATTTAGTTTTAAATCCCATCAGGGTTGGCAGGACTTTAAAATCCAATCGGATGTATTGTCCGGGCTTGAATCCCAAATTAAAATTAATGGGAACGAAATGAGGTTAAGTTGGGTCGGTAAACAATCGATAAGCATTCATAGAGGGTCAGTGATACTTAAATTAAGAGGGGTCCATTCCAAAAACATCTTCTCTGGTAGCCTGAATTCTGAATGGTATGATGTGCAAACCCGGGTGTCGCCGATCCAATTAAATACAAAACCAAATGCTCCATATCCGCCTGTTTTGGTATACCCAAATCCGGCAATCGATCAATTAAATTTGCAAATTGATTTAGCATCAGGGTACACCCATTGGAGGTTAATCCATCCCAATGGCAATGTTGCACTTCAGGGTAAAATTACAAACAGCAGCAGTCCGGGAACTGCAATACCCATTGATATTCATTCCTTATCAACCGGGATATTTATTCTTGAACTTTCGACTGCGAATAGTATAAAATCAAGACATAAAGTGCTGAAAATTAAGTAAAAAAACTTTATTGAAAAGTTTAAATTATAAAAATATTTAATATATTCGCATTATAAATTTTCGTTATATATATATAATTGAAAGCAATTTTTGATCTAAAATTCAAAACAATGAAAACTACATCCTTCATTCGGAGCCTGCTCAAAACGATCATCCTGATTACATTTCTTGGGTTAACTTTCTACAGTCAGGCCACCTCGTTTTTCCGGGGGAATTACAGCTATTATCAAATAAACCCGGTTCCGGGTTCTCTGCTATGGGAGAGTAGTTGTTATAATGATAAAACTGCGCCGGGTTTTCAAATTAAAGAGTACGAGCCTGTTTCCTGCACACAATTGCAGAATCTCACATGGAGTTACTTCCTTAATTTATCCGATAATTGTACATCGACTTCAAGGTTATCTATAACGCATACCGATTCTATCGATTTAAACTGTGACAAAAGTGATTTAATCGTATACCGGAGATGGAAGGTCAGGGACCAGGCAGGAAATAGTACAACAATAAACCTTCAAATAATTATTGAAAAGGCTGATTTATACAGCGTCGTATTCCCACCGGATATCCATCAATATTGCCCCGCTGCTTTGGATCTCAACTCCCCTGCATTGGGAGTTCCGACTTACAATGGTGAGCCTATTTCCCACTTTTGTGGCTTGACGGTGGAGTATAAAGACCGAAAATCTACCTTATGTGGAAATTCTTCCCTGATCACCCGTCATTGGACGATCTTCGATTGTTGTACGTTTCATGCGCTTAATCATGATCAGGATATTTATTTGCACGACACCACTAAACCAGTGTTTGTTTGTCCGTCCCCCATCTTGTATAAAACGAATGTCAAAGAGTGCTACAGCCATCAATATATTCCCGGTATTACAGTCACAGATGCTTGTAACCCTACTGGTATAATTGTTAAGGTATTGGTTGACCAATTCAAAACGTATCTCCCGGGACAATTGGTTATTCTCTCTGCCGGCCAACACAGTTTCGAATATCAGGTCACGGATGCTTGCGGTAATACATCGAAATGTACCGTACCGGTCACGGTAGTGGATGGTCAGGGCCCTTTATTGGCTTGTACTTCCCTGGAGGTTTGTTTAATTACAGATTCTATTCGGATAGGACCCGGTGACCTTATTACGGAGTATTGGGATGATTGCCTTGGATTGAAAAAAGTCTCTTTAAAAATCAGAAAACTGATCGACTTGTGTGGCAACCCTTTCGATGATTTGGTCTTTCGGGATAGTGTAACCATCTGTTGTGTAAGTGGTTCCGATGTGGTACAGGTGGTCATTGAAGCCACGGATGCCAATGGCAATAAAAGTTATTGTAATGCAGATGTGTATGTAACTAATAAAATTCCAATTGATATAGAATGTAAGGATACGGTGATTGTAAATTGTGATGATGATATTCCAAACCTGGTTCCGGAGGTTAACTTTTGCGGAGACTATGATCTGGTGGAAAAGACGATTTTTGATAATCGCGACAGTAATGGAATAGGTACGTTGATTAAAAGGTTTATAGTTACCACGGAAGGTGGAATGAAGGATTCTTGTCAAACTGTTTTTATCATCGGTATTGGGTTGTCCCCTTTTGGGGCGGACGATCTGACATGTCCCCCGACTACGGTTAACCTGATTGGTTGTGAATTGCCACCCAACCTCAACGGGATTCCGGGTATCGGACTAAAAGATACTGCCGCTCCATGTGCTAAGGTCAGGGTAACCTTACAACTGGATACCTTTGTAGATTTGGGGTCACCCTGCCTGCGAATTACCCGGACCTGGACAATCATAGATTTGTTGCAGCCAGGACTGGTTTTAAATTGTATTCAGAATATTGACATCCTGGATACCGTAGCCCCTGTATTGTCAGGAATAAGAGACACTACGGTGTTTACAGCCACCTGTGATAAATTAATTGATTTACCACCACTTAATGTTTCGGATTGTGATACCGGCGTGGTCGTGATAAATTCATTTAATGCCCAGGGTCGGAATATTGGGCCGGTTACTTATCCATTAGGGACTACCAGGATTAAATTTATCGCTACAGATAAATGTGGTAACAGCGATTCACTTTCTATCCAGGTTACGGTAATTGATACGTCTGGATTTAATATTATATGTCAAAACGATACTACCATCAATTGTGGTGCGGTGTTTGTCCCTGGGAATGCAATAATTCTGGCCTCTTGTACACAGGTGGAGACCAATGTATTGACCGCTGACACCATCAGGAACAATTGCTCCATAACCAATATCCTATTTAAACGGGTGATTACAGACACTGCAGGAAGGCAGGATTCCTGCACTTTTACCGTTACGTTCAGGGCCGCAGATACGTTGTTCTGCAATCAGATTAGCTGGCCTAAGGATACCACACTCACCACCTGTGGTAAAAGTTTACATCCGGATAGTCTCAACCTCAAGCCGGTGTTTTCGTATACCGCGGATGCCTGTTCAAAAGTAGTCGTGTCCTATAAAGACACTTCGTCTTCGGCTAATGGGGGTGGGGTTTGTGTTAACATTACCCGCAGGATTTGGACGGTAAGTGACACCTGTGCTATACCTCCCATAATATGCAGAGATACCCAATTGATCCGGGTGACCGACAATACTCCACCCGTGCTCAAGGTTCCAAAAGATACTTGTGTTTATTTGAAGTTTGATTCGTTGTGTGATACGTTGCTCAGTTTTTTAGGCAGTGCCACGGCAATGGATTGTGATCCCAATGTGACTATAAAATCGGTAGTTATTGGAAAAACCGACACCACAGGTGCCTCGCTGGTGAGAAGATATGGATTGGGTGATACACGGGTTTTAGTAATTGCCCTGGATGCATGCGGAAATTCCACCAGGGATACGGTTTTGGTTCAAGTGAAGGATACCGTTATTCCAAATGCATCGTGTAAGAAGTCAAATAATTATTTTAATGACCAGGCTTTGGTTCGGATACATGCCAGGCAATTTAATGGTGGAAGTACAGATAATTGCACAGCTCCTGCCCTTTTGAGATTTTCATGGACCCAAAATTTAGCGGATACCATTCTGGAAGTAAATTGTGACCATATAAAGATACTGCGTGCTGGCGGGGACTTAATTTTGGACAGCGTATTGGTGATGCCATTTGAAAGAAATTTTAATTTATGGGTTACCGATGAGAGTGGGAATCAGGATACTTGCCTGGGCAACAGGTTTTTAGCTTTTTTCGATACCTTGAATCTGTGTGGTAAAAATGCCATCGTCAATATCTCCGGTATCAATGGCAATGTGGCTATGGAAAATGGCAATTCAATACCCAATGTTATCTTGTCCGCCATTGGAAGTCAACAGTACCAGCATCTTTCAGATGTTAAGGGTTCATATGCATTTGAAAAGATTATTCCGGGGAGGTATAAAATATTCCCATATAAAAATGATGATGTCCGTTCTGGAATCAGCACTGCGGATCTTATAGCTATCCAGAGACATTTGCTTGGAAATCAGTTGTTTGAAAAACAGTCACAGTTCATTGCTGCTGATGTAAATCACGATAATACCATTACCGCAGTTGACCTGATCGAATTGAGAAAAGTTATTTTGGGGATATACGAAGTATTCCCTGAGAATACCTCGTGGCGATTTTTTGATCAGAACTCCATGCACAAACTTACCGATCCGGTCAGTATGAAGGAAATGGAAACTCCAATGGTTGAAGCTGTGGAGAAAAAAACAAGCCTGCAAAACTTTACCGGAGTCAAGATCGGTGATGTTAATGAAAGGGTTTCCCCCCAAATGAACTCCTTGGAAACCAGAGGTAAAAAGGAAAGGAAACTTACCCTTCCTTCCTGGAAGCTGAAAGCCGGAGATGTGATAGAACTGCCCATCAAATTGGACCTGGTGGAGGTTATAGCTGCACAAGCCAGTATTCATTTTAGTGGAATGGAGTTATTGGGTGTAAAAGCAGATGAGAATACCTTGATCAAACCCAATCAATTTGCTGAAAATAAATTGACAGGAGGGTTCTTCAATTTCAGTTGGTTAAAATCCGGAACTCAGCAAGCTGGCATATCGGCTGACATTTTAGTTAAGTTAATTGTCAAAGCCAACCGGGACGTTAACCTGATTGACCAGGTAAGTTTATTGAGATCAAATCTGGCGGCTGAAGCTTATCTGGAGGATGGAAGTGTAGAAGAAATTAAGCTCCATTTCGACAGATCGTTCTCTACCGTCAGTTATGAAAAAAGGATGGTATTAAATCAAAATAGTCCCAACCCATTTGGTCAACGTACCACTATCCGGTTTGCTATACCTGAGGCAGGAGACGTCAAATGGACATTCATGGACATTGCCGGACGGACCTTAAAGACCTGGACCCAGCATTATGAAGTGGGTAGTCATGAAATTAGACTGGATAAAGACCAATTTAATACTTCAGGAATTGTATACTATCGCCTTGATTATCATGGTTATTCTGCGGTTAGAAAGATGATCCTTATGGAATAGTTCCCTCTAGATTTCATTGTTTGTTATATAAACCCTATTCGGAGAAATCCGGATAGGGTTTTTTTATATATAGTATTAC
>JAWXBI010000011.1:0-24122 GCA_034439915.1 Saprospiraceae bacterium
GCTGACCACCAATTCGTTTTGTTTCTTCTTAGTGTTCTGGTTAGGCGTCGGTGGAATTTTATTACAAGGCGTGACATTTACCAATAAAAATTGAAAAAGGCCATCCCCACAATCATTGGAAGCTTTAACCGATACCAATCCGGAAATATTACCAAAATTCACCTGTATACTATTTGTTCCCTGGCCCGATACAATAGAGGCACCTGCAGGTACTGTCCACCGGTAATCGGATGCACCCACAGAGAGCGGTATAGTGTAGACTGTATTCTGATTAAAAGCACAGGTTACCACAGGGCCGGTAATCCCATTGCCTGTTTCAGGAATGGGTTTTACCGATATACATTCTAACGGACTGGTCCCACAAAGTGTGCTGTATTGTACACATATATCCCCGGGCCGGTAGGAAGAGGCAAAACTCACCATGATGGATGGGGTGCCCTGCCCGCTGACAATCATGGCTCCTAAGGGTACCGACCATAAATAAGATGTTGCCCCCACAATAGGAGTAATCGAATATGGAGTAGCTACCTGTTTGCAAACGCCGGATTTTTGGCCTGAAATGATTCCGGGAATACTTCCGGGAGTAGCAGATACATATATTCTGCGTCCATTAAACGAAGGGCTCGACCCACAATCATTGTGAGCAGCTACTTCAATAAAACCACCATTAAAGGAATTATCAAAAACCACCTGAATGACATTAAAAAACAAAGCAGAATCCTTCATATACCCCGATACAATCGTCGCCCCTGGTGGTACTTTCCAAATATAACAGGTAGAATTAGGCACTGGACTTATAGAATAGGTGCTGGGTGATGAAATATTACACATACCAAAAGCACTTCCTGTTATAAGTCCGGGTATATCCGGAATACCCCCATCCTGTGTCACAGTGGCACTGGTCGACCCTTCACATCCATTATTATCCATGACTGTCACACTATACGTACCTACTGCGTTTACTAAAATAGAAGAACTGCTTTCGCCGCTGGACCAAGCATAATTGGTGTATCCCAATCCGGCATCCAGAGCCGTTACACTTCCTCCCCCACAAAAAGATAAAGTGCCTGAAATAAAGGGTGATGGAGGTGTAAACTGGATTATATTTTTTGAAACACCATCTCTACATCCATTAATATCTGTAACGGTCAAGGCATAGGACCCGGAACTTAATACTTGAATGGAGGGAGCAGTACTTCCGGTTGACCATAAGAAACTAAGCCCACCACTCGCGATAAGCTGGACGGAATCTGCAGGGCAATAACCATCATATCCTGAAATAACAGCAAAAGGAGGTGCATAAACAGAAGTAAATCCTGTATTATCGCCCAAACATCCATCAGCGCTGGTTACAGTGACTGAAAAACTACCAGCTGTACTTACCATGATAGAATCACTCGTAGCACCGGTTGACCATAAATAACTGCTAAACCCTGGACTTGCATATAATGTGGTTGTATCACCGGGACAAAATAAGAAGGTACCCGTAACGACGGGCATGGGGATAGGGCTTGCGGTAGTAGTGACGGTATCATAAGATTTACAGCCGTTATTATCTGTCACAGTTATAAAATACAAACCTGGATTATCAACTACAATGGAATCTGAGGTTTCGGAAGTTGACCATAAATAAGAGCCAAATCCACTACCAGCATAAAGTGTAGTATGCTCACCAGGGCAAATACCTGTAATTCCTGTGATATTAACCGCAACAGGAGTATATAATGAAACCATAACCGGAGCAGACATGGTAAGTCCACATCCTGTTCCGTCATTATACGTAACCGTATAAGAACCGGCTGTTTTGACATAGATGCTGTCCGTGGTTTCTCCTGTGCTCCATATATTTCCACCGATGATACTTGATTTTATTTTTACACTATCTCCCGGGCAAAAAGTAGTAGGACCCAAAGCTGTAATCACTGGAGTGATTTGCACCGGTGTAATGACGGATACACTGTCCATAGCTGAACAACCGGTAGGGTCTGTGGTAGTCAATTTATAAATACCCGGAGTATTGACGACTAAGGTATCATCCGTACTTCCACCAGTCCAGAGCATACTGGTAAAAATTCCTGGATTAGTCTGGCGTCCAATACAAACAGCATCAATCCCGCTAAAGCCAAATATGGTATCCATATTAAAAGCAATTCTGATGGCAGATACATTATAGTTGGTCAATGGGAAATCGAAACGCTTTTTTCTGGATGTTTGAGGGGCAGCAGATGCTGTACCCGACCATATCAGGTTAAACATACCGGTTCCATCATCTTTGACATAAACACTATCTATCGATCCCGGATTAAAGGTTTCAAATACATCAACAAAATTTACAAAATCAGGATTTGAAAAATGCAATACAAGGTATTGTCTTCCATTTTCGGTAGCACTGAACCAAGACTTTGGATCGGCTCCATAACCGGGGTAGACATCAGGAGTTCCTAAAGCTTCTCTGGCGCTGTATTGTTTATCCGAATATTGAGAGCTATAATCAATTACACGATCTGCATATCTGGGTTGAATGGTTGATGCGACCAGAGTATCTGTGGTGCCGGTACACAAAAACAAATCACCGGTGATGGATGGTATTGGAAAACCAGGAACCAAATTTGCCCGGATCATCAATCTTCCCGGATAGGGATGATGCCATAAACTATCAGCATCAATAGTCCCTCTGAAATAAGCACTATCTCGTATATATTTACTTTCATATTGAACACCTACCGGATAATAAGGACTTGGGCTGGCTGTCTGTGCCAAGCCAATATAATAAAGTTCATCTTTCAACAATCGGGTAGATGGAAAATAAAAAGTGCGGTATTCATTTACCTGAGTGGAATCCGGTGTAAAGGGTGATGACTGAGCCAGGATTATCCGGTTGGAGTCTAAAGCTATAGCAAAGACTTCATGGTCCTGGGATGATTGGCTTAAATATATCTGGACCGCATTAATACTACCGCAGCCATCCATTAGATGACGGCTAAGGGTCAAACCAGCAGAGGTATCGGTGCCGGCTTCAGCAACAAATTCGGAACCATCTTCATAGGATACAATATTAGATGTGACTGTCTGCAGGTAATAATTCTTGTTATTGTTCAATACATTTTCATTCACTTGTGGAGGCACTGAAATCAGGATAGAGTCCGTTTCAAGTATACTTGGTGTCCATCCATTAAACTCAATCAGACCCAGGGTATCCGGTCCCACTACTAAATTTTGATTAGTTGTATAGCGTATTGTATTTGTATTCTGATCTTTTACAGTCATATTTACCGCATAAGTTTGCGGAGAAGTACTATAGTTTCTAATCAAAGCTGAAACAGGTGAGGAGGTATAGAAGGGAGCATATTTACCGAGTGCATATACTGCAAGGACTTCTACACTGTCTTTAAGAGAAGGAGAACATAACCTGGTTTCCGGACGGTAATTGGTTGCACTTAAAACCGAATCTAACTCCGTTGCTGAAGTATCACTGCGTGTAATAAAAGACAAGATATTTCGAATTGAATCTTGCCCATAAGAACCCTTTACCAATGAATTGGTAAGGGTAGCTAAAGAGGTGTTTGGAGAAGATATAGCATCTAAAGAATCCTGGTATTCCCATGCTATATAAAGTCCTTTTCCACTGTACTTGAAGGTATCTATAACCAAGCCCTTAAAAGGAATGTCATAAGGTCCTATGGTATCCGGAATTTGAATACTGTCATCATGCACCAATGCCATAGGGGTAATTGCATTTTCCCAGGAGATGACATCTTTAGCCCGATACCACAATTCATAAGAAGTACTTCCGACAACCGAATCCCAGGTAAATAAGGCCGAAGAATCAGTGATACTATCTACTGAAAAAAACTCTGGAAGGTAGCATGCTGTTAAGCCGGTAGTGGTAAAATTAGGCCCTGAAATATAAGTTCCAACACTGTCTAATCCACAGTTTGTAAGCACCTGCCATTCAAAAGTAGTGCCTGGTACAAGGCCGAAATTTATGGTTATGGAATCATTGAAAGAAAGTGTTTCAATCCAGTTGATAAGCCCCAATCGCCGGAATCTCACAGAATAATAATCACCCCCGGATGCCGGAGTCCATTTCAATTTAGCAAGAGTATCTGTGGTCAAAACAACAGTTAATCCTGAAGGTGGACTACATTCATTAGTAAATTCTGTAGAAAATGAAGACGATGCAATGTCTGAAGTATCTGAAGCGCATCTTGTTCTTACTCTCCATTGATATCCCTGATTAGGTAGTAAACCGGTCAGGGTATAATAATTATTGGTAGTGACTACACCGGTCCAATTCGTCGTATTGGTCAATGTATATTCAACGATAAATTCCGTAACGGGAATAGCAGGTGCAACCCAGGTTAATCGCGCTTTGACATCGGTAATACTGTCTTCACCGAGGTGAGTTGGTGGTCGGCATGGATCAAGGTTATCATTGGAAAATTCGAAGATGGGGGAAAGGGGAGAACAATTGGTTCTTAATCTCCATTCGTATTTTGCCGGATACAATCCCTCTGCCTTATAATAATTGGTTGTTATTCCCATGACCCTGGTCCAGGCAGTATCGATCCGACTTAAAGTATCCGTAGTGTTTTGCAAATAAACTTTAAATTTTCCTCTTGTGGTATCGCTTTGTGCATTTGCTATGGTAAAGCCGATGCAATTGATGGTGTCATTCGTGACTAAACCACTTGCTAACATTTCTTTGGGAGTAATTAAATAAAAACCCCTTTGATATCGAAGGGATCCTTGTGGGACATCAGATTTGGTAGTATTGCCGTCACTTGGTAACGCTACGGTTGGTGTTTGAGCACTTAACCAACTCATTGGAATAAAGCAAGCAAAAACCAATAGACGCTGTATCCATTTAGCAAAGCTCAAATTACCTTGATTGACCCACCAAGTCGCATCGGTCAATCCTGGGTAATACGGGCTTTTAATTATTCTCACTTGAATTATTTTCTTCATCAATATTTTGCTTATGTCATTAATTTGAGCATCAAATTATTTTCTGTTTTCGCACCTGGGATATCGATTTTTTATAGTTATTTATTATTCGTTTGTTTAAGTTTCAGCTCCAGTTGTTTGGGTATTTCCATTTTGGCTTTTTGCTGAATCTCCTGAATGAATAAATCTTTGTACTCCGGTTCAGAATTGATTCTTTTCCAAAATGAACTCGACTGCAAATTGGCACCGCGTTCCATGGCTATCTTTTGTGCTTGATCCAGGATGTTTGAAAGTTGCGCTTTGGAAAATTCTAGTACATAAAAATCATCTTTATTAAAAGTGGTAGTGGAATTATCCGTCCCATTTTTAGCGATGGCGTTACTTAATGTTTGAGATAAAGTTTCTGAAGTGGGTAACCCGGCGGCTTCCTTATAGCCGGGCACCAGTTTAGCCAGAATCGCATTTCTTTGGTCAAATTTTTCCATCAAGACCTGAATTCTATTTTTTTGATTGACAACTACTTTGCTGATATCATTACCATTTAAACCAACTGCTACATTGATCAAACTGTAAGCCTCATCCACAGAGGAGGACCAAGCCACTCCAACCACATGATTGTAATCTTCTACTTGCATGTTTGAAGGAGATACTGCCCTTCCAAAACCGTCATTTAGACCAGATGGGAGGATATAGTCTCCTGCATTCACTTTTCCTAAAACATGAACAGGTACCTGCCCTAAAAAAGCCACTTTTTCGTATCTGGATTCCAGGCCCGGTACTGGTAAATTACCTAACACCAAGGGTTGAGTAGAAATGACCATTAATTTAGGAGCACCCTCTGTGCTTTTGGATATCAGTCCATTTTGAATACCTACAATATATCCCGGTAAAAATTTATCCTCCGGATCAACTTTGGGTAACCATTCCGCATAATCTCCATTACCTGATTCATACGTAACTCCAAATTTTGCGGCTTTGTAAGCAATATAATCGTCTTTATCTGCGAAGGCCAGTGCAGTGCGCACACTATTGGAGATCACATCTGCTAAGGCGCCTACCAAGTCAACTGATGCTTTGACCGCTAATGATGCTATCGGTGCTGTAGCGCAAAATCCCAAACCCGCACAACCGGTGGAAGATGAGTATGCTCCAGCTAATGATTTGATGGCTATTGCCAGCGTAGCACTTGCTGCACCGACGGCTATAAAAGCGCTTTGTATCCTGAAATTAAAAAAATCAATTTCATTGCCATAAGCAGGATTATTCTGGTATTCAGAACCGTTTTCACCTTCAATACGACCAACCACCCCACTACTGCTGTTGCGGAATTCCATTAAATTGTTTGACCAACCTGGTGCACCGTTAGCCACCTGGATTCGAATTCCATGTTGATTGGAAGTATTGACGAAGTTGGCTACGAAACTATTTGAATTCGAGACATTTAATTTGTTATTTATCGATGTTTGTCCTTCTACTGTAAGTGTATTGAAAAATATAGAATGGCCACCCACATTTAATCTTTTGCGGATACCTACCCCTCCTAAAACTTTAAGCGCTCCGGAAAGGGTATCCACAGATTCTGTGGAATCAAAAACAGTTGTCATCAAACCAATCGTCGCAGCTCCCCCTACGTTCAGGTTTAGGCCAATACCCACACCTCCTGATACTTTTAATGCCCCTGTTGAAGGATTGGTTGATTGAGTTTGATCGGAAATAGTTACAGCACCACCAAAGGCAACCGGACCACCGAATTTTGCAAGTCCGCCAATAAAAAAATTTTCTCTGATGTAGGTACCGCCTAAGACTTGTAAGGCTCCGGTAGGGACGGCACCGGAGGTATCCGTAGAATACGTGGACAGTATCTTTACTTTTTCATGATAAGTTGCCATAGAATCGACCAACAGGGTTCCTGTCAGTGAAGTTGAACCAAGGTCATTTACATTCAAATCGTCATTCAGGACTGTAACCGAATCTACTTGCAAAGTACCTGTCAATTTGGTTGCACTTTTACTGGTCACTGTCAGGCTATCATTTAAATCAGTAGGTCCATCGACATTCAATACGGCATTCAAATCCATGGCCCGACCAACTGTAAACTTACCAGATAACAAGGTTAAGCTGCCTCTTTCGACAGTGAATGGACCAAAGTTGATGGTAGAACCAGCCAGTGTATTAAATAATACATTTTTCTTTACGCTCAACGAATCACCCACATTTGCGCTTTGTAATACGAAAAGATTTTGTCCGACTTTTAGATTTTGTCCAACATTAAAATTGAGCTTGGTGATAATATCCCCTTCATGTAAAAACCGCAATCTTTCCACATTATCCGTGATGAGGAAAAGATCCACTTTGTCAGTAGTCCCTAAAGAATTGATATGATAGGGATTGCCGCTGGAGTCAGTATTGGCATTGCCGAATACGGACCATTGAGTGGATATCACGCCGGGATCAGGTAATACTGAACCTGCCGACGTGGTATAAACATCACTGAGTTTGCCGGCCGTGCCAGCGTGGATGGCATAAGGTACTGCTAATAATTTGCTGTGACTAACCGTAGTAAATTGAGTTTGTGTTTTACCTTTGATGGCCACTTCCATCCAGATATTTTGTGTATTCCAGGGAATCAAACCAAATTCGCCTTGAATTTTTGTTCCTTCTCCAATGATCAGATTAAATAAACCAGTAGCATTTGTAGTGGCTTCATGGATTTCAGTGAAATGATTGGTGCGTTGATTGTTTTCATTGCCAAATAAATAAATCTTCAAACTGATTTTCTGATTGGCTAAGATGTCTCCTTTGGCATTTCTTGCGATAGCCTGGTAATTCATGCCTTTTGGTATAATTTGTGCATCCACCGAAACCTGCAGTATTAACTGAAGGCCGAGTATACCATACCAACTTGGAATCCATGATTTCATCATTTCCTGTTTAAATCGAAATAAATGAATTATTAAATTTTTCATTGTCGACTCTTAGCGTTTTCTAAACTAACCTGTACCATATGTTTGTATATCCCTTGTATTGTACGAATGCAGAAATCTTTATATCCCGGTTCTGTACGTATCCGTTTCCAGAATAAAATGTCATCGGGATTAGCCCCGATCAGCGCCAAAGATTGTTCAGCGGTATTCATAACATCCAATACTTGCTCTTTGGAAATCTCGGTATAATCGGATCCCGATCTATTGAAGCCCGATAAATCAATTCGGGCTGGATTACCAACAGGGCCATGAAGAGATGCTTGTTTAGAAGCATCAGCTTCATTAATTCCAGCTGCTTCTTTAAATCCCGGAATTAATTTGGATAAAATCAAGTTCGCTTGATCCACTTTTGATTGCAGGTCTTCGAGTTGATGTTGATGTTCAACTACCACTTTACTGATATCTCCGTCGTTTAATCCTATTGCTACGTTGATAAGTTTATAAGCATCCTTGTCTGAGGATGACCAGGCAACACCAACGATATTGATGTAATCTTCTGTTTGCATACTGGATGGAGCAATTGCTTTGCCAGTACCATCGTGATTGCCGGAAGGGAGTATATAATCCCCGGCATTTACCTTACCTAAGACAAAAACAGGGACCTGACCCATAAATGCTACTTTTTCATAGGCTTCTTTTTGTTCAGGATCTGGCATATTGCCTAATACAATGGGTTTGGTTGAAATCACTAATAATTTGTTGGTGGCATCGGTATGTTTCGAAATCTGACCATTTTTTAAACCTACAATATAGCCTGGTAGAAAGTGCTCAGCTGTATCGGCTTTGGGCAGCCATTCTGCATAATCGCCACTTCCTGATTCATAGGTTACCCCGATGCGGCTGGCATAGTAGGATACAAACTCGCTTTTACGATCTATAAAATCATCTCTTACAATGACCGCTCTGGCCAAGGCAGTTGCCCTCGCACCGGCTTCTAACAGCGATTTAATGATCAAAGAAACTATGGGTACTGTTCCGCATACACCTAAACCTGCACAAGTAGTAGATGAAGCTGCTGCTGCTACTACACCTAAAATAGCTCCAGTCATATGATAAGCTGCAGTGACCACCGTTATTTCTGCAAATTTTAAATCGGTTCTGACAACGGTAAGTTCTCGGTTGTAATTGGCATTGGATAGGTATTCCGAAGAATTCTGACCCTCTATTCTTCCCACTACAAATGAATTACCATTTCTAAACTCAACAAAGTTATTTGCCCACCCGGGAGCCGCATTATTGATTTTAATACTGATTCCGTTTTGATTTGAATAGTTTGTAAAACTGGCAACAAAAGGATCTGAGGAATAAACTCCCAGGGTACTGTTAAGTGTGGTAACACCATGCACTTGTAAAGTTTTATTTATCACCGAAACACCTCCGACATTAAGACGTTTACGGATACTGACACCACCGAGTACTTTCATAGCACCAGTGAGGGAATCCATGGATTCTGTTACATCCTGTATGGTGGTCATCCCTCCTATCATAGCAGCAGCACCAACATTCAGGTTTAAGCCAATACCCACACCGCCAGAAACTTTTAAAGCACCAGTTCCGGGACTGGTAGATTGGGTTTGATCCTGAATAGTTACAGCACCTCCAAAAGCAACCGGTCCACCAAATTTTGCTACTCCACCTATATATAAATTTTCTCTGATATAAGTTCCACCATTAACCTGGATAGCGCCTGATGGTGCAATACCTGAAGTATCTGTTGAAAATTGGGAAGTGATCTTAAACCGATCCATAAAGGTTGCCATCGAATCCACCCGAAGTGTTCCGGAGAGATAGGTTGGACTCTGATTGGTAACAGTGAGCGCATCGTTGAGATTCGTTACAGAATCTACCTGCAATGTTCCAGTCAAATACGTAGGACTACTTCGGTTTACAAAAAACCTGGCGTTGATATCCGTATTGCCATCGACATTGAGTGTTGATTTCAAATCGGTCGCTTGATCCACTGTAAGTTGACCGGTGAGGTAGGTCGGGCTTTGATTTTGAACGGTAAATGGTCCGTAATTTATAGTTACACCGCTCACGGTATTGAGTCGTACATTTTTTTCAATGATCAGTGAGTCGCCTATAGTGGCGTTGCCGATCACATTCATATTTTGGCCGACAGAAAGGTTTTTGCCTACATTAAAATTAAGTTTAGTAACAATGTCTCCGGTAGAGCGTATTCTCAATCTTTCAATATTATCAGTGATCAAAATCAAATCCACTAAATCAGTGGTACCCAGCGCATTGATATGATAGGGGTTGCCAGCTTCATTAGTCTTAGCGTTGCCAAAGACGGACCAGGTATTGGAAATCACACCCGGTTCGGGAGGTGCAAATCCGGCTGTAGGTAAGGTTGTTTTGTTTATAATCTGGCTAGCTGTACCAGCATGAATGGCATAAGGAACGGATTGTAATTTACTGCTGCTGATGGAAGCAAATTCAGCTTGCGATTTGTCTTTTATTGCCACTTCCATCCAAATATTTTGTGTATTCCAGGGGATCAGACCAAATTGTCCTCGTGTGATTTTACCTTCACCTACTACCAGGTTGAATAATCCGAGTTTATTGGTAGTCACTTCATGAGTCTCCCTGTAATGATAGGTTCGTAATTGATCATCCTGGCCGTACAAAGAAATTTTTAAATTGATTTTTTGGTTCTGCAGGAGCTCTCCTTTTAGGTTTCGTGCTGCTACCTGGTAATTCATGCCTTTAGGTATTACCTGAGCATTGGTTGACACCAACAGTAAGAATTGGATCAATAGAATTAAATATGATTTTTTCATATTATATATATTCTTATGAAGTATATTCTTCATCAATACCGGGATATGTCTTAGGATAGAAATCATGTTTGTGCAGTTATTGACGGGGTCTGATTTTTTGCAATTGTGCACGTATCTCTTTGTTCTCTTCAATTCCAAGATCCTTGATGAATTGATCGATGTATCCGGGATCCGATTTGATATGTTTCCATATTTCTACCGCTTCCAGGCTACCGCCATTTTCAATAAATGTTTTTTCGACCACGCCCATTGTTTCCATCATTTGAGTTTTTCTTATTTCAATAACACTGATTGGATTGGGTGTGCCGGCAAAACTTGGTTTTGGCGATTTGGAGGCAGAACTCGAAATGGATTGAGTGGAAGTTTCAGCTTCGGTAAAATCTGCCGCTTCTTTAAATCCAGGAACCATTTTGACCAATACCTTATTTGTTTCATTAAACTCTGTTTCCAGTTTATCGATCATTTTTTCCTGATCAACGATCACTTTATTAATATCTCCGGTATACAATCCTATAGCAACATTGATATAACTCAATGTATCATTCATGGAACCTGACCAGGCCACACCAACTATTCGGGAATAGTCTTCCACTCTCATATTTGCAGGTATACAAGCAATACCCCATCCATCTTCTTTTCCGGATGGGAGAATATAATCGCCTGGATTTACAATACCGTTGACTAGTACAGGCACCTGTCCCAAAAAAGCTACTTTTTCGTAATTGCGGATCTGTTCCGGATCGGGCATATTGCCTAGTACAATAGGCATGGTTGATATGACCAATAATTTACTGTTATGTGTTATTTTTTTGGTGATCTTCCCACTATTCATACTGACTATATCACCTGCTATAAAATGTTCAGCGGTATCTGACTTTTGCAACCACTCTGCATAATCTCCGGAGCCGGATTCATAAGTCACTCCATATCTGGCCGCTTTATAAGCAATGAACGCATCCTTATTATCAAAAGCCCTGTCCAAACCAACACCTGCGAGTGAAACTGCTATAATCCTAAGTGCCAACTTTGCAACTGCAACAATAATCAAACTGGGTATTGGAAAAGTTACACAAGCGCCTAGACCCAAACAGGCCGTGGAAGAAGAGGCTGCTGCCGCCACATCTGCTGAAGCCATAGCGACATTGAGTGCTGCTTCAATTACAATAAGTTCTGCCGCATCTACCCAGGTATTGATCAACGTCAATCGGCGGACATAATCCGGATTGCTGGTATATTGAGAGCCGTTTTCACCTTCTATTCTACCTACTACACCACCTCCACTATTTCTAAATTCTACAAAATTATTGGACCAACCCGGGTTGGGATTTGCTACCTGAATACTGATACCGTTTTGATCGGTACTATTGATAAATTCTGCGATATAGTTACTCGCGTTCGTAACATTTAATACATTAGTTAATGTGGTAACCCCATTTACCGTAAATGCATTAGCAATGGATACGGCCCCGGCTACCTGGAGATTCCGTCTTATTCCCATGCCTCCGAAAATTTTTAAAGCTCCGGTAGTTGAATCAATAGACTGTGTCAAATCTTTTATGGTCAACATACCTCCTATGGTTGCAGCCCCGCCTACATTCAGGTTTAACCCTATACCTACTCCACCGGATACTTTTAATGCACCTGTTCCTTTACTGGTAGATTGGGTACCATCGGTGATAGCAACTGCTGCTCCGAAACCTACGGGTCCACCAAATTTTGCAATTCCTCCTACGTATAAATTCTCTCTGATATACGCACCTCCTCCTATCTGTAAAGATCCTGAAACAGTTGCACCTGAAGTATCAGTAGAATAAGCAGATAAAATTTTGACTCTGTCCTGGAATACAGCTCCTGAATCCACTTCTAAAGTTCCTGTTAAGTAGGTTGGGCTGATATTATTTACATTCAGCGCATCATTGATGTTGGTGATGGAATCTACTACCAGGGTTCCACTAAATTTAGACGGAGCATGTTTATTTACATATAATCTTCCGTTTAAATGAGTTGAACGTTCAACATTAAGAGTAGTATTAAAATCAGTTATTTTGTCAACTGTTAAAGTTCCGGTCAATAAAGTGGGACTTAGATTAGCAACAGTAAATTCTCCATAATTGATGGTTGATCCTGACACGTTATTGAGTACTACGTTTTTCTTTACAATCAGAGAATCCCCCACCATTGCATTCTCGGTGACAAACAAATGATCACCTACATTCAAGGTTTTGCCAATTTCAAAATTGAGTTTAGTGAGGATGTCACCTGTCGAAAAAATTCTCATTCGCTCTTTGTTGTTGGTGATCATGATGAGATCGACGACATCGGTAGTTCCCAATGAGTTCAGGCGGAATATATTGCCGCTGGCATCTGTTTTGGCATTTCCGAAAACAGACCATTCAGTAGATATTACTCCGGGTTCCGGGGGTGCAAAAGTGGCTACAGGGGAAGTGTTTTGATCTACCAATCTATCCGCAGTAATTGCATGGATGGCATAAGGCACGGCCATCAGTTTGCTGCTGCTTACGGTAGCAAAGCCGGTTCTCTCTTTGTCCTGAACAGCAACTTCCATCCATATATTTTCCTGGTTCCAGGGGATCAATCCGTATTCTCCCTCTTCTTTTTTCCCCTCTCCTACAATCACGTTGAATAATCCCAGCTCATTGGTGGTGACTTCATGTATTTCTATATAATGATCGGTTCTTCCTCCTTTCTCGTTGCCAAACAGGTATATTTTTAAACGGATAGATTCATTTGAAATGAGTTCTCCTTTTAGATTCCTCGCCACTGCCTGATAGTTCATGCCCTTGGGTATCACCTGAGCGTACCCGGCAACCAGGATGCTTATTTGAAAAACCAGGATAAAATATAACTTTTTCATGTTGATGAATATCGTGTTAGGAACATGTTAGAGCTTAATTACTTTAAACGAATTGATCCGGTAGCCTTTGGTGCTTACCACCGAAAGCATATACATGCCTTCCGGAAGGTGTTTTACATTCAGTTGTATCTCCGGTGTTCCAGCGGGAACCCATTGCGTATATATCGTTTTTCCAGTTACATCCACCAGCGTCAGTTTTAAGTCTTCTTCTTCCGGTGTTTTAATAAAGACATTCAGCAATTCCTGGGTGGGGTTTGGAAAAATTTTAATATCATAGCCGTCAGCCGATGGAGAAACCGGTCTGGTCGATAACAGGGGTTGATGAAATCCTTCGGTATACCATTTTTCCTTTGTGGTTACACTTTCTACAAACGTCTCCCCCAGGGTCCATTCCAGGCTCATATTTTGTTTGGTATGAACCCCTCCGGCCGGGGCCAGCACCGATTGCCCGTTTACCTTCATATTTGGCATGGTTATGATCAAAACCATCAGAAATTTTATATAGACGCTGCGCTTCAAGTTCATCTTACTTTATTATTGAGTATGGATCATTTTTTTTGTGGTTAGGGTGGAAGGGGTTTCCAGTGTATAATAATAGACACCGGGGCCTCTTAATTCACTCCCCAATACCTCTACCTGATTTAATCCGGACTTGCCTATGCCCTCCTGTTGCCAGATCGATCGACCTGTCAAATCGGATATTATGATTTTATAGGACTCCGTTTGGGATACCCTGAACTCAATCCAGGTAGAACTATGGAAAGGATTGGGGTAGTTTTGTAATAAAACAAGACCTGACTGCCTGGCGGATGTTTTTAACTCATTGATTTCACCCAATCCTCCCTGCCCCTCTATCTTGACCAGAGTTACCGAAAGCGGTACTTTTATTTTGGATTTATTTTTTATACTGATTAAATCCGGACAGCCATCTCCCGACCCATCCTGCAAAAGGATATACGTTTTGCAAAAATCATACTGGCCAGATTCATCCCATACATAGATATCCAGAGGGATGGAAGCACTCCTTCCGTTTGGAATATCCAGACAGGTAAATTCCTTTTTTATGGCCGTTGGGTCCGTACCAAAACTAAATGTCAACTTTGATTTGATTGTACAGTTATCATAACTGCCTGCATCCAGGTCTCTAGCCCAGATGGTCACACTGCCCACAGAGGGCATAACCAGGGTGGCAATACCATTGTAACAGTACGGAGTTGGTTTTTTACAATCATTTACTGTGAGTATAAAAGCGCAGGTGTCTTCATTTCCACAGCGGTCACTGACTATTACATGTACCAGTGATTTACCCGGTAAGGGAAGCTCGTCCAGGTTTGTCACACCGGCCTTACTTTTTTTATTGATACTGGTTTTATTATATCTTTTTTCCGACAGGTCCGCGGGTGCCGGGTTTTCATCCATTTCCCATCGGTAGCTGAGTTGATCGGCCGGGGTACACTGGTCCGAGCCTGTAAAGTTTATAAGGGTTGATGGAGACTGGCATTGCTCATCGTATACACATATCGTGGTGTCCCGGCAGGATTGGGTAGGCGCTATGGTATCGATCACCTTAATCACCTGTACATAAATGATGACTCCATCCCCATTGTCTTTTATATGGCGATACACACATGGCCGGTGGGTGGTGTCTGCTATCAACCGATCGTCCACCAGTACATCCGGGTCCCGCTTGACCGCGTTGGGTATGGTAGCGTCAAATTTACACCAATCGACCAGGCGCCAGGTGCGGATTATTTTATAACATGCGTCCGGTACTATATCATATATTTCATCCGTATAAATGGCTCCTACTAATTCACAGGCATCATCCAGGATCTCCGGTTTACCGATATGTTCAGGAGTGAGCAGTTGGTGATTCCCGCAGTTGGAAACTATATCTTCCGGAAAGATTGCCTCAAAATCAGAGCGGTGGCGGGTCACTATTTTCTGGTCGACAGAAACCGCATTGCCGCATACATCCTTCAGGGTCCAGGTGCGTAATAACCATCCATTGCCGCACTGATCAGTGACGCCTGAATCGGTAACCGTAAGTCCTGCGGTATCCACACTACAATTGTCCCAGATCCAAAACCGCCCTGGGCCTGCTTCTTCAGCTCCTGGTGGTCCAGTATGAAATACTGGTCTTGAAAAAGCTGTTTCCGGATCAATGCTGACAGCCTGATCATAGGCATCCAGGCACAACCAGCTATGACAATATACCGGAGCCCAGGTACCCGGAATGGTTTCACACGGAACGGGGTCCCCGTGAACATCCTCGTGTGTATGTCCATAGATTATACCGCCGTACCAGCCCAGGGGTTTTCCCACAGGATCCACCGCATCACCCAGGTCTCCGTCATTTTCTTTGAGACATTCGATTTCATGGTAGGCCGCTTGATTTCCATCGGACCAGGTATGATCTTTTGCATTGTCTTTTTCATAACTCTCATCCGAACATTGGGCGTATTCATATTGGTTGGAGGGGGTCGATGAAACATTATCACAATACCAGAATATATCTTGCGGATTTTCTGCTACCGGTCCCGTTTTATCATCCACCGTTACCCGCACCATACCGTCTTTCCACAACATCCGCGAGCAGGTGTTACCCGGTGGATTTCCATTTGTGCCATTCAATGAACTACCCATCAACCCTAAGCGGGGCCAATAAAATTCAAAATTGCACAGTTCTGCAGCTCCGGCTCCGATATATGCTGGACTAAAATCATCCAACCCCGCTACTGCAAACCATTCGGACAGCAACGGATCGCAGAATACCAGCGGATACCGCCAATTACAATCTTTGGGGGCGTTAAACTTCGTATAATCCGCATGGATGGAATATCCAAAATTCAGGTTATGGTCTGCCCGGTAATGGCTTCGCGGATAACCCGCATTATATAAAAACCATTGATGTTCCGAACACGGCCAGATATGCGGATCATACCGCGGTATCCCGCAGGCTTCCCATACCCTCACCACAATCTGGTATTCCTTGCACGCACTCAGGTCCAGATAATCCTTAAATATATAGGAAGCGATATAGTCTTCAATATAAAAATCATAATATTCCCGGCTGTCGAGATAGTCTTTTATCCCGCATTGCGCTATGATGGCATTATATACATATTGACGGGCCGAGTTTACCGAGTCCAGGTTGGCTATCGCAAAATGTAATACATCACAACAGTTGTCCCGGCTTCCATTGTCCAGATCTTTGGCATATACCCTCGACCAACACGTCGCCGGGTCCACCGTCAATCGCGTCGGGCCATCCAGCACTAATTCCGGCGGTGTTTCGTCTACCACGCATACCGTAATGACCGTGTCGTATCTGTTCAGACACCCATCCACCACACGCACATCTACTCGGTGACACTGGACCCCATATACCCCATTGGTAGCCGGTAATAATAATTTACCCGGCAGGCTACCCTGTTTGATGATAATTGTACCCGGATGCGTTATTGTCGTATAGCTTGCGGTATAGCTCTGTTTTATGTTTGGGCTGCAATCCACCATCACCAGTTCTTTTAAGTCCACTTCTGCCTGACACGAATGGACTCCCACAAAAGCCCGATACACCAACCGATTGTCTCTGGGATCAAGGCCCCCTCCGTCCATAAACAGTGTCGGTGCCGTATGATCTGACAGTTCTATATTTTGTATCAATATTCTTTCTTCCCCACTGCACCAATCCGTGAGCCTCCATTGTCTCCTGATTTTAAAAGAGGATCCGTCCGTACATACGTCTATTATCTTATCTGTATAATTCAATGTTATTTTGCAAAAGGTAGACTTAAATGGATATTGATTTACTGCCAACCACTCTTTATGGTATTGTCCATCTTCCCAAACCAATACACTGTCAAACAGATACGGCACTACCTTAAGGCCTGGCGAAAGACAGGACTCTTCACTGCCCAAACTGTCCTGGTGCTGCAATCGAAGCAACAGTTCCGGATCCGGATAATACTTATGGGCCGGATCTTTTGAAAAATTGATTTCTTCATATTCCGACATCAACGCTTCTGCGTCTATGGATTTACAGATCATCCTGCATGTCAGCGTAATCTGGTCAGGAGCCAGCGTATGGTGTAGAGAATCTCGTTGTATATATAAGGTATCGCTGCAGGTGGAGGTATTGCCCCAGGAATCCCTCACCCGAATGCTCCGGTTGATTCGGCCCAGTCCCAGCGGATTGTTACAACCAAAGTCTACATAGCTCAGCCTTTCAATTGCTGCTGTATTTTTGGATGAACAGTTATCGATGACCTGGGTGGTAATATCCAATAATTTGGAAAGCTGATAGCAGGATACCGATTGTGTCCCATGACAACCCGATACCGGTGGCGCTTTGTCCTCAACGGTGAGATATCCCCAACAGGAATTATCGCCTTCTTTTACGGTGTAAATCAAGGTATGTCCCAGGTGCGAACGATCCACATCATTGCCGTATAATCGCGAGGTTCCAAAGGGATACGTAATATTCAAACCGAAGCCGAAAGTGGTGCATGCCCTGTTTATGCCGCTCAATACCTGGTCCGGATTGATGACCATATAACAATCGTTCGGGGGCATGCTGATATTAACTTTGGATTTGCATACCAACTCGCAGGACACACATTCGGCGCCTTCCAGCAAAGTGATTACTACCAGCCCATTACCCGTTCGTATCCCATTTTCGCTTATTCCGTTTTTCAGCGTATCATAACCTATCATCCCAGACATAGCGGATCCTCCCCCTCCGCCTGCTCCGTAGGCGCTTCCTCCTCCAAACCATCCCCCGCCGCCGCCGCTAATGTGAAATTGGGGATTCCCTATATTGCCCGCATGGCCTCCCTGACCCCAGGTACCCGCTTCTCCTGCAAACCCAGCTGATCCAGGGGTGATAGCCGTACCTCCTCCGCCACCCGGGCTCCAGTCATATAAACTTATTCCATCTCCTCCCATCGGTCCTCCTCCGGAACCTCCGGTGCCTGTATTGATGGGACAGCCCGTATTGCCCCCACCGCCGCCTCCGGCTACTATGATCCTCGAATCCAAATCATTTAATATACTCCTTAGGTCGGTGGCTCCGCCTCCTCCCGCTCCATATCTCCCTCCGTCTCCTCCTCCGTTATATCCCCCATCAAATGTTCCATTCGTCCCCACTCTTCCCTGCCCACCTACCAGGATATACAACACCTGACCGTTTCCTACATTGAGTTCTCCAACCGTATAACCTCCCAAACCACCATCCGGTTGGATGGTCCGCAAACAATCCATGGAATTTCCTCCCTGTGCTCCCCATACTTCTATCTTTACACGAGTCACACAACTCGGCACCGTCCACGACTGTACCCTCCCTGTATATTGAAAACTGATCGATGGTTGGCTTTCCAGATCTGAAGTGAATGTGAAAAACACCATTGACAGGATTATCCCCTGGATCCTGACGGAATTATAGCATGAAAATGTATTGCATAGATTTCTATTTTGGACAGTCAAATGCATCTTCAATACAGATTAAAATAAATTGGTGAGCATTAAATGTAGAAAATAAAATAGATAATTTCTACAAAAATAAAATATACATTAAATTAAATATAAATATATAATAGCCTCAATATCATATACATTTAAATAATTAGTATATAAAATTTAGTATGGATAACGTGATAACAGATCAGTTAATTTTAAATATTAATTGAAAAAAAATTCGGTATCTGGAAAAAAAAATAACTAATGACTTACATCCCAGGGCATCCGTTGAAAATCGACTTTAATTTCCTCGAACACTTTTCCATCCAGGCTGGCGATCAGGGATAGTTCCAGTTGATTTTTCCCTTTAAATTTAATATTTATTTTTTCGACGAATTTTTTCTTCTGCTGCATTTCACCTGCCGTCAAAAAAAAATGGTCTTCAGAAATCCAATGCCCCAGGTGTTCATGAGCCGTTCCAAAATTGTCTACACTAAACCGGTCAAAAGGTTAAAGGGTTAAAGGGGCGAACCTCTTCGCCTCTTCACCTCTTCGCCTCTTCACCTTTTCGCCTCTTCACCTTTTCACCTCTTCACCTTTTCACCTCTTCACCTCTTTTCAAAACAATGGCTGATACCGAGGTTTCCACAACCGGTCATACGTGATGCCAACTCTTAACAGCATACTCATACCCGGTGATTCAGTCTCTTGTACTTTTCCTTTATAAAAGAAAAAATCTGCTGCTATCGATAAAGAAAGTTCATCGATCAGTGGCACCAATAATTCGTGAACCATATTGTATCTCAATGCCAGATCGCGGTTGGTATCCTGATTTGATTTAAGAAAATATGTAGCGTCATTGCGCAATGAATAAATCAAATCCCCGCGTCCAAGAAAAAACCGCCCATCTGCCCTGGCTGTAAAACCAAATTGGGCTTTGTTTTGTCCAAAGTCCTGTTCCAGGATTGAAGCCAATTCGACATTCCTCCATATTTGGTGTGGTTTACGGGCGATCCCCACCACACCTCTTAGCGCTTGCTGGATTACATTTTTTTCCTGAGAAGCTGGGTTGATCGTAGGCGTAAACTCCGTATCGTATTGACTTCGAATGAACGGTTGAAATTTGCCTTTTGCTTTGTATCGATACGTCAGGTCCAGTTTGATATCATCCGCTGATTCCGTTATTTGCTGAACATTTTTGGAGATCTCCGCATTCTGTTTAGCATAGGCCAGGGACAATCCGAGATCGAGCGCGGATTTAAACCCATCCAAAGTTGCTTTAAATCGCCCGCTGGCACCGATCACCCAGGAATTATTTGCGGTGACGCGGCTTTCCGGCACGGAACCATATCCATCGCTATTGAATTTACGATTGTAGGAAGTCCACAAAGTAGGGCGGTCAAAATCAAAAGTCAACAAAGGTTCAAATACCGGATCCGGCTTCAATCGTTCTGAAATAGCGTCCAGGTACTTTTTTTCCCCTTTATTGATCTTGCGGATCCGTTTTAGTTCGTCCAGCACAAAGGTGCGTAAGCCAAGCGGTTTGCCATCCTGATGATGAATTAACCTTCCATCTTCCCCAACTGTAAACGAACGTCGTATCCGTCGGGATTCCAGAAAATCAGCGGCTCTGATCCCTTCAAATATCACATCCGTAGTAGCTACCCTGTAAAACGCTTCCGGATCTATCAATCTGCCCATAACCCTGGTATTGAACTGGTACCACGAGATCCCCAATGAGGGCAGTCCTGCAGCATGGGTTTGGGTGCGATTGGATTTGGGACGGGTCAATCCGCTGATGATCAGTTCACCCCGGATATCATCCGCCAGGATTTTCAACAAGGCACTTCCTTTAATATCACACAGGACGATTTGATCTTCACTCCATAACCAGGAGATAACTTCTTCTTCATGCAATTTGCCTATTAAAGGGGGGAAATAAGGAAATTTTCTAAGAATGGTTAATTCAGCCGGACCCGCATTGCGCAAGAGCCTGGCGACAAATTCTTCCCACATTTGTTGTGATACCCTGCCTTGAGCTGTGATCTGATCAAACTTCTGGAGATCCGGGTTCTGCACGATCAGGTCGATAAATGCGGGAAACATGAGCTCCCCTCTGGGTTTTTTGATCAGCTCCTGCATAGAATTGATCTTAGTCAGGATCACGGTATCCGGAAAGGTATGATCTGTAACCGGGATCAGAGAGTGGTTTATCTGATAGAGATGTTGATTGGAAAAATATAATTGCAAATGACCAACACCTATTCCATTGGAAAATGACCGGGTTACCAAAGCCGGAGAACCCGGTTTGGAAATCTTCCCAATCCCGTCGTGTTTTATTTGAATGGTCTGATTTAGTGTTTCGGGGCTCCAGCGGTTATGCAAGTCCGCCGCAATAATATCTATGCCCGCTACGCTTTCGGCCAGGTCTGCATTGTCCCCCGGATCGAAATTGGATAAGGCTATTATGACCTGGACCCCCGCTAAGCGTAATTTCTTCACCTCCGCCCTGGTGGTTTCCATCGTAGGAAGAAATCGGAAATCCGTCAGGCTGCCTTTAGTCAAATCGCCCTGGATAGTAGGGTCTACCAAACCGATAAATCCAATTTTGTATTGACCCCATTCTTCGATGATATGTCTAAGAAAAAGGGTGCTGTCTTTAACACTGAGGTTGGTAGCGAGGAATCGGATTTTAGGGAAACTTCTCTGGAGTTGTTTTAACGAATCAGCGCCCAGAGCCAACTCAAAATGGTATGGCACGGAGATAGTATAACCCAATTGATTTAATAAAGTAAAATCAATGCGTGCCCTTTGATATTCATCCATTCCAAAATTGCCGGTTCGTTGCCCCAGATCTGCCAGGATAGGCGGGTAAGCACTGGGCAGGCCTTGTTGAGTTTTTAACACGGTAGCCCTTACTGCCATTTCTCCGAGATTGACGGGCAATTCAAACAACCGGCTATCCTCTCCCAAATCAATGCGATTGAACTCCCCCCTTGTCCATAGGCCGGGATGTGACGGCCAATGTGCTTCTTTTTCTTCAATGATAAATGCTTCATCGCCATTTCGAATGGTGGTGAAATAAACGGTTACTTCTGTTTCCCTGAGATCCGGAAAATCAATCTTTTGCCGGGGGTTGCGCAATACCATTTCGAGCAGATCTCTCTTATTCCGATATGGATCCTGTAACAATAAAACATTTTGGGTCCGGAATGCCCTGATACGGGTCAACCTGGTAATGGAATCTTTTTTTGATATAATTCTGAAAAGTTCATTTCCCCGGGGTTCATCCGAAGGTAAAAATACTGTAAGCCCGGGGGCCCTCCAGCAAGCATGGCTTACCAGCTTAAAGGTTAATTTTTCTGTATTGGCTTGTTCGGTCAGGAGTTCGTGTTCGTCTTGTGAACGGAGTACCCCCAGGGCACCCAGGCTGCGGCCAGTATAGAGGATGGAGATGGTATTTGAATCATTTGTAATCTGTTCAGTTTTTTTCTGAGCCACCAATTGAGGTATAAAAAACGATATAACAATAATTACAAATAGAAATCGCATGAGTCTAAATGGTACTGAGCTGATAAAGGAATAATGCGGAGCTAAAACTATAAAATAAAGTGCGGAAGGGGGCTGAAATAGTTGGATGGTTTTGTGGTTTTAACTACTCGTAAATTTAGTTGCATCCGTCAAGCCAGCTGATTGCATCATGCTCTCAGTATTCTTTTTAATGTTTCCTGCATAGCCAGTTTAAAACTTTGGTCTTGGGATAACAATCGATACAAGTCCAATTCCGTCTTGCGTTGTTTACCCATCACGTCATCAAATATTTTGTTGAAAGCTATTTCCCTGTTTTGTACATCCGCATTATCCTGATATTTTTCTTTAAAGTCGGGATGGTCTTTCATTCTTTGAGCCAGGTTTACAAACTTTACGCGTTGTTCTTCCGGTGTGGCTTCCCAGCCCTGAAACCACCTTTCATTAAAACTTTTGATGATTAAATCCAACGGATCTTCTGTTTTTTCTCCTCCATGGGCACCCCGTGGATTTGGATTTTGCGGATCTACCTCGGTTTCAGAAGCGTCCAGTCCTATACTTGCATTCAATTTTACTCTTTCTAAACCATAAGTTGATAAGTCTACTGAATTTAATAATTCATCTAAAGAGTCCTGATCAGGGTCTTTGATAATCATTTTTGGAATCAAGAATTTCAAAAACCAAAATAACTTTTCCCAATTGACTATTTCAATTCTTCGAAGACATAACCCATGCCAAGATTAGATAAGGCATGCAATTTGCGTCCATCGGGGTCAGTTTTTTCAAATGGGGTAAGGTTGATTTTAGGGGAAGTAAATTTTTCAAGCACATTTAACAGCACATCCTTGGACGCCATATGTCGTACCTGACTTTTTAGCTTAAACTTTTCAATGATTTCTTTTACGTTTTTACTGAAGCCCTCGAGGTAATCTTCAAAATTAGCTTGCAGAATTTGTTGGTTGTTGGTCGCGGTATCGTGCAGTCGCTGCAGGGTCCATTCGCTGGTATTGTAAAACACATAACCGGAGGCCTGGCTCAATCCATTGTCGTCCCATTCGGTAAATCGGGCTTCCTCCTTTTGGAAAGTGAGTTCTTCCATGACTTTGGCTTTGGTGGGTTCCAATAAAGCATCCAACCGGCGCAGGACGACCATAGGGAGAATGACGTCGCGGTATTTTCCCCGGACATAGACATCGCGGAGACAATCATCGGCAATGGACCAGATGAAGGAAACGAGTTTATTGTGGACGGCTTGATTCATACTTTAGAGGTAACTCAATTTTGAGACAATGATTAATTATTTGAGGTTAGTTCATTAAATGAAGGAAAAGGGAGGGGTATTCTGTGACTTTAAAAGTAAGCATAGTTCTCAATTCCCAGGGCGAGGACGCCTGGAAAAACCAAAACCACTCATCCAGGGCGAGGACGCACTGGATAACCGATAATCCAAGGCGAGGACGCCTTGGAAAACCCACCTCCAAACCACTCATCCAAGGCGAGGACGTCCTGGTAAAACCACCTCATCCAAGGCGAGGACGCCTTGGA
>JAWXBI010000012.1:0-51175 GCA_034439915.1 Saprospiraceae bacterium
ACCACCATCGCTATATCTTCCCCAAAAAAGCATAGAAGCCAGCCCCAAGGGTGGATACAAGGTGAATATGGTAACAGGCCAGGCCCTGGAACCACTCACCACTGATGCGGATAAAAAAATTATTACCGTCATACCCATTCCTACAGTGGGAAAAAGAATTAACCCTGATAGTGTTCCTCAGCCAAAATTAGTGATGGTGGGCAAAAGCCCCAGGCAAATTGATATCTGGAAAGAGGTATTTACAGCCGAGGGAGATATAGACTATCAGTGGGTAGCTCAGACTCTGAAACGCCAGGGCATCCGGCCCCATCTGGCGATTGAACAATGTATCGAACCGCTTTCGCCTCAAACAATAGATGTAGTCAGTGCCCACAAACAGAATCTGATGAACGTGAAAAAAGTATTTGGACGATAAAGCATTTATTGGGGTCTGTATCTTACAACCCCGATCGGGGTTGAATACTGCGAAGCCCCGCCCTCAGCATTATTAAAGCAGTGTAAAGAATTACCACCAATACCACCCATCGCAAGGTATCCAGCTCCAGCGATTTCACCACAAAGGCCGCAATCAATACGGCAAAAATACCTGCTATGGTAATGGCAAAAGAAGCTTTGCGATTGTAAACGCCAACTTTAATAAATCGAAAAGAGGTTACCGGCATAAGAAAAGCACAGGAACCCATCATAATAGGAAATGCTACTGCAGGCGACATTCCCAATGCAAAAACCAAAGCCATGCAGGGAGCATAAAGCCCAATACCCGCTGTAATAATGGCGCCCAGAGTAAAATTAACAGCTACAGCCAATACCAGTTTATCTCCTTCCAGACCAATGGCATGGCCACCACCTTCTATCCAATTCATTTTTGAGGCTAACATAAAACCCGCTGGAATAAGAAGCGCAATACCCATGGTTAATCGAATGGTCTTCTCAGGAAGTTTTGAAACTATTCCTGCTCCGAGGATTCCCCCTGCTCCGGAGGCCAATATCATGAGGATAAGGGTGAGCGGTTCCACTTCTACTATTTGTATAAAAATAATTGCCTGCAATACGGTGGGAATAGCATTGCCTACGTTAAGAGTTGCTGGTATCAACCGATCTTCTGATTGTTTCATAAATTTTAAAAGTGTCGTTTCTATCGCGAAGGATCCAATGCCCAACGTATCAAAAAAATTCCCTACAAAGCCAATGAATCCGGTTTTTGCCCAACTATTATTCTCCAAATTATTCCGATATTTCAGAAAATCGCGAAAAAGGACAATTCCTATCCAGCAAGCGAGAAGTAGGAAACAAGCCAGATAATGCTAATCATATTCAAGATTTCTTTAAGTAGAATACAAAATGGATATAAAATCTTAACTTTCGGTATATCATACTCAAAAAATTTAGTCTCATGGAAACTTACCCGAGTATTTTCAACGATGTCATAGGCCCTGTTATGCGTGGCCCGTCGAGTTCTCACTGTGCGGCTTCGCTTCGCATCGGCCGGCTTTGCCGCGATTTGATGGATGGGGACATTACTGAAGTAAGCATTGAGTTTGATCCGAATGGTTCCTTGGCCACTACCCACAAAGGACAGGGCTCTGACATGGGCTTGTTTAGTGGTTTTCTGGGTTGGGAAGCCTATGACGAAAGGCTACCTGGCTATTTATCAGCGGTGGATGAAGCTGGTATAAAAATTACTATCGACATTCGTCCTATAGGCGCCAGTCATCCCAATACCTACAAACTTCGCTTAAAAAATAAACGCGAAACACATACACTGACAGCTCTCTCTACCGGTGGGGGCATGATACAAGTGATTGAAATTGATGGTGCAACTGTACTGATGGCAGGAGATTTTTATGAAACGCTGATTTATACGAAATCACCGGAGCAAGTGGTTCGTTTTTTGGAAAGGACTACAACCTTTGATGAGATCAAATTTCATTCAGGAGTAGTAAAATTCGTTGAATTGAAATCCAATCAGTTTTTAGATCCCAGCCTGGAGGAAGAATTATTGAATCTGGACAAAGATTTGATTATTAAAAAATTATCACCAATACTTCCGGTCCTGGCTCGCAAGAATCTCACTGTTCCTTTTATCACGGCCGATGAAATGCTGCAATATAACAATGATAAAAATCTATCGCTGTGGGAGTTGGCCACACATTATGAAAGTGCACGCGGAAATATTTCGCACAAAGAAGTGTTTGAAAAAATGCGTGCGATTGTAGCCATCATGCAAAATGCTATAGAGATAGGAGTAAAGGGCACTAGCTATGCCGATCGTATACTTGGACCCCAATCGGTAAACTTCCAGGAACAGATAAAAAGAAGAACTTTGGTGGAAGGGGATGTATTGAATAATGTAATCCTCTATACTTCTGCAATGATGGAAGTAAAAAGTTCAATGGGGGTAATTGTGGCTGCACCTACGGCCGGCTCTTGTGGAGCATTGCCGGGCGCCATAATTGGTACGGCCACTGCGCTGAAATTATCGCAGGATGAAATGGTGAAAGCCATGCTGGCAGCCGGTATCATCGGGGTATTCATAGCCGCACATGCTACGTTTGCAGCCGAAGTGGGCGGGTGTATGGCGGAGTGTGGTTCTGGTTCTGGAATGGCCGCCGCCGGTCTGGTTGTATTGAAAAACGGAACCCTGGATCAATCCCTTGCGGCAGCTTCTATGACCTTGCAGGCATCACTAGGAATGATTTGCGATATGATCGCCGATCGCGTGGAAGCCCCCTGCTTAAACAGGAATGTGATGGCCGCTTCCACAGCTATCTCATGCGCCAATATGGCCCTGGCCGACTATGATCAGGTAATTCCGCTGGATGAAGTAATAGAAACAATGAAAAAAGTAGGCGACGCCATCCCTAATACCTTGCGTTGTACAGGACTCGGTGGCCTTGCAATTACCAAAACAGCCAAGCGGATTGAAGCCATGCTCGCAAAGAATGAAGAAGTACAAAACAAAACTTTCTTTAAGGTTTGCTGATCCAATCGCCTCTAATTCCTGTGTCTTCTTAAAAAACTAATGAATCGAAATCAGGTTCCAACACTTAATATGATTGTATATAAAACAAGACCATCTATATCGATGCTCTTTTTTTTAATGGTTTCTTACCTCGCAATGGCACAGCAACCGGCCTCTCCACTGGTGAAATCATACGAAGAATATTCTATCCTGAAAAATAATACACTTTATAACCTGGAGTGGATCTCTTTGGGACCTACTGTCAATTCGGCGCGGGCCGATATAGTACAGGTTGACGCCAGTCATCCGGGCACTATGTATATTGGTTTTGGGTCAGGTGGCCTTTGGAAAACTATTAATAACGGACTGACCTGGCAATCTATTTTTGAAGAGCAATCCGCCCTGGGAATAGGAGACATGGAATTGGCACCCTCCAATCCCTCCATTATTTATTTAGGTACTGGCGAGCATTTGAAAAAACCGAGAAACTTTACCCTTCCCGGAACAGGCATGTATAAATCTGAAAATGGTGGCCTTTCGTGGAAAAATATCGGACTGGAAGATTCATGGTCCATAGCCGAAATATCGATTCATCCCACGAATCCCGATATAGTTTTAGTAGGTGTGGTAGGTCATTTATGGTCTACCAACAAAAACCGGGGACTTTATAGAACAGATGATGGCGGGGGGACCTGGCAACAAGTTTTGTTTATTAATGACCAAACGGGAGCCAACGATATTGTCATCTCTCCCTCCAATCCGGAAATTATGTATGCCAGTATGTGGGAAGTGAATCCGGGTGTAAGCGGAAAAAATAGTGGCATCTACAAAAGTATAGATGGTGGAAAAATATGGATACCATCGTCCATCGGTTTGCCTTCAGGAACAAACGTCGGCCGAATTGGGCTTTCCGTCTCGCATTCAAATCCCAATATAGCCTACGCCCTGATTGACAATCTTAATAACGCACGCGACGAAACTGCGGAACTTTATAAAACTGAAGATGGAGGGGCTCATTGGGTAAAGACACATGCTGATCCTTTCAAACTTTTTCCGGGCATTGGCTGGTATTTCACGGATGTGTATGTAAATCCAAAAAACGATGAAGAAGTTTATTGCCTTGGTGTTCGGCTCGCCCATAGTGAAAATGGAGGAAAATCATTCGACTTTATAGGAGGCACCGTGACGCATACTACTAAAAGCCTCGCACAAGGGCTTCACCTCGATCAATGTGAATTATGGATCAATCCTGAAAATCCGCACCACCTGGCATTGGGTAATGATGGTGGATTTTATGTAAGCTACGACAAAGGGCTATCCTGGATGCATTATAATAATATTCCTACGGGAGAATTTTATGATCTCACCATTGACCTATCCTCTCATTTTATTTATGGGGGCACGCAGGATAATGCCACCGTCTTTGGACCAGCCAAAGAAATCAATATTAATTTTCCCGATCCCTGGGAATATCTGTGGATTGACCCCTGGGATGGCGGCGATGGATGTGTGACACAGGTGGATCCTAAGGACAACCATATTATTTATTATAGCATGCAGCATGGCGCTGCTCATCGACTGGACAGGAGCAAAGACTCCGTAGTCTCCATAATACCTTCACTTCCCAAGGGATCGATTGATACCCTTCGGTTTAATTATATCACCCCTTATTTCATTTCTCCACACCACAGTAAAACACTTTATCATGGGGGAAATTTTATATTTAAAAGTGTTGACCGAGGGGATACCTGGAAAGTAATCAGCCCAAACTTCTCGGTCTCTTCGTTCAAGGAAAAAAAATCATTTGCAACAGGTGCGCTGGTGGAATCAAAAATAGAAAAGGGCCTTTTATATGCAGGCACAGATAGGGGCTCGTTCTGGGTTTCAAAAGATGATGGCCTACATTGGGAGGAAAATTCAAACGGACTTGCTAATAATTATATCAGAAGTATTTGCCCCTCCCGGTTTCGTGCGCAACGTGTTTATATGACTATGACAGGCCTCAATTATGATGATCTTCATCGTTATGTATATGTTTCGGAAGATTTTGGAAAGAATTGGAAAGACATTTCAGCAGGATTACCCGATGAGCCTGTAAATGTGATTCTGGAGGATCCTACAGATGAGGACATACTTTATACAGGCAATGTACGCGGTGTATTTATTTCTGTCAATCGGGGGATAAACTGGTCTTGTCTGGGTACGGGCATGCCAGCTGTGGCTATAGCGGATCTTGAAGTAAATGATTCAACCATAGATTTGATTGTTGCCACTCACGGAAGAGGTATTTACAAAATAAACCTCCGGCCAATCCACCAAATGAATACATTTAATTGGACTGAGCAGAAGGATCAACTTTTTAAAATTCCTGAAGTGGTGTTACCCTGGAAAAATTCTATGGGTGGTAAACCGGATTACCGAACTCTTGAGAAAACTCCGATTTCATTCTGGTTGCGGGAGGCTCAACCAGTGACCCTATCTATCCAGGACGAAGAAAATAAGCCAATATGGACCCTTTCATTAGAGGGCAAGAAAGGTTTCAACCAATACCGCTGGGATTTAATTGTTGAAAGAGTGAAAAGCGACTATGCCTATTTTATTCACTTCGATCGTTTTCTTAAAGTAGGCAACTACCTCATCAAACTCACTACAAAGACTAATACCCTGACGCAACCTTTTATTGCAGTCAAAAGTAATTCCCCTTATACCCGATAGATCTCAAGAGTGCTGGCAGCAATAATTTGATTTACTTTTCTATTGAAACCAGCTCATACCGCTCCCCTTTTGTAATAGCAAATTCCAATAAGCCGGGTTCTTGGCTTCTGAACGATAATCCTTCATTCAATACTCTCAAAGAATTACCACCACGAAGTCGGCATATTCTTCCGGTTTTCGAAAGTATACTGACTATTTTGATTTTGCCACCGACCCAGAATGACCTGCGTTTTGGCAGCCGTACATAGAACTCTTATTAAATGGCAAATTTGGAGATTAGTTGTATTTTGGAAATCTAATTTCATTTCATTATGGGAAGGTTTGGTACAGTATTAAAACTGTTCAAAGATATAGTGAAGAGGAATTGGACTGTTCATTTACAAAGTTTCGGCACTAATTGATGCAATCTATGAAAACTATGGTTGAAAGAGCGGAATCGCAGGGTAAGATTTTTTATCGATTTCCATACTTATTTTCGTTTTCTAGTCCTGATTTATGAAAATGACTAAGAAAAAGAAGGCAGATGTGATGAAAACCTGCCATGCCTATTGGGTGGTGTTTTTATCATGGATGAAGCGGAACAACAAATCCATACCTTTTTATCCGGTGCCGACGGACAAGCCATTGCTGCTTTCAATTCATACTATCATGAACCTGGCCTGATGGCAACTACCATACCCTATTGGAGGAATAAGGAGATGTATAAAACCTATTGGGAGGAGGCGGATTTTATTGAACAAACCAATACTTTGGTTCGACAAGCTGCTATCAGTTCACCTGAAATATACCCGACGGAAAACCGGCCTACCCAGTTGTATTTGCATTTTATACCTTTCCTGCAGGGCATGTTGTATGTAGGCGGTAAAAAACCGCTGAATGAAGAAGAAATCCAACTGGTGCAAAACCTGGCAGATGCCTACTCTACGGCTTATACCAGATATGAAGATTTTAATAACCTGGAATCAGCCAAAGTGCAGATTTAAAAAACATTGACCGATCTCAAACAGGCTCAGACTCAGCTCATCCAGGGAGAAAAAATGGCTTCCCTGGGACAGCTCACCGCCGGTATAGCTCACGAAATTCAAAACCCATTAAACTTTGTCAATAATTTTTCAGAAGTAAATAAAGAACTCATTAATGAAGCGGTGGAAGAATTGCAAATTAGGAATTACGAATTACGTTCGAATCAATCAGATCAATCGATCCAATCCTCACCCCTCAATCCTCAACCCTTAAGAGACCTCTTAATCGCTATCCGCGAAAACGAAGAAAAGATCAATCATCACGGCAAACGGGCTGATGCGATTGTAAAAGGTATGTTACAACATTCACAGACAACTAAAGGGCAAAAAGAACCTACTGATATCAATGCACTGGCAGATGAATATTTACGCCTCTCCTATCATGGGCTTCGTGCAAAAGACAATACTTTTAATGCAACCATCAAAACTGATTTTGATGAATCCATTGGTAAAATAAATATCATTCCCCAGGATATCGGGAGAGTGATTTTGAATTTATTAAACAATGCATTCTATGCTGTTTCAGAACGAGCAAAAAACCTGCATCGTTTAACCAAGTATGGTGCGGAGAACCTGCCTGGTTTGTCGGAACCAATAATACAAAACCAGGCAGGTTTGGTTCCTACCTACCTGCCAGCAGTCTCTATTTCTACAAAAAAAATCGAAGACAAAGTAGAAATATCCATTTTGGATAACGGCAACGGAATTCCTCCTCAAGTTCTAGACAAAATCTTCCAGCCCTTCTTTACTACCAAACCAACAGGTCAGGGCACTGGTTTAGGGTTATCATTGGCTTATGATATTATTACAAAAGGTCATGGAGGATCAATTAAAGTCCAAACGAATTATTCTCCACCGGATACTCAGATAAAAGACGCTTCATCGATTGAAATCACAAATACCGGTACCGTCTTTATAATTCAGTTATCTATTCAATATCCATAAATAATGGATTCTGAAAAACAAAAATTATTAGAAGAGGCCCACCAAAACTATTTGGAATGGCTCACTGGGGATTATCCTCTTGAAAATATCGGAGATGTAGTAGCCCTTGATGTATCAGGATATGGTACAGCCTTGGATGAAAAAATTCTTTCCATCAATGACTTATTGCCTATATTCCCTACCTGACGAAAAATTAACCGAGTATACCTATCGCAGGACTTATTAAGCAAGCCCTAATTAAACTATCTTTATGAGCCTTTTTAGTGATTGTTCACTGTATAAGGATAATGTTTTACTGGAAAACCAAATGCGATGGCAATTCAAAAAATGAAGTATGCATTTATTCTGATTTATTTTATTCTATTGCTGTCCTCTTGTAATCAGCAGCAAGGACCAAAAAACCCAATGGCATTTGCTCCAAACAGCTTTGAAAGCAAAGGGTATGCTTTTCCTATGGACAGTGCCTCCGAACCGGTGGTGATTCCGATTGATGAAAGTAAACTGACTAAAATCAAAATTGGCAAACCCAAAGCAGTATCGACCAATACCAATATACATCCTGCCGGAATACCCAAAATCGTAGTAGCCGGAATACCAAAAGTATGCATACCAGGGCAAGACAGCTTTTCATTGCCCTTAACGGTATCTGCGGTGGACAGGCCCTTGGTTGCTGGGATCCCTGAGGTGGTGATAGCAAAAGACCCGGCAGTAAAAGACCAAAATCCCGGCAATTTCAGTTCTTTTGGTAAACTACAAGGATTAAATAATGCGTATATTTTTTGCATGCTTGAAGATAAAAGTGGAAATCTTTGGTTTGGTACCGATGGTGGTGGTGTAGCCAGATATGATGGCAGATCGTTTACACATTATACAGAGAAAGAAGGCTTATCCACTAATAGCGTAGTTAGTTTAGGAGAAGATAAAGGAGGTAATATCTGGATTGGGTCTTTTGGTAGTGGAGTAACCAGATTTGATGGCAAAGCATTCACGCATTTTACGGTAAAGGAGGGCCTGTCCAGTAATAATGTATTTAGTATTGTAAAGGATAAAAAGGGTAATCTTTGGTTTGGTACATACGGTGGAGGTGCCACCAAATATGATGGTGAAATATTTACTCATTTTACACAAAAAGAAGGACTATCAGGAAATATAGTTTACAGTATCCTGGAAGATAAAGACGGTAACATCTGGTTTGGTACCTATGGTGGAGGCGCATCGAAATACGATGGCCAATCATTCAAGCATTATACGACTTCCCAGGGTTTATCAAGTAATAATTTATGGATAATAACACAAGACAATAGTGGAAATCTTTGGTTTGGCACGGATGGTGGTGGCGCATCCCGGTACGATGGTAAGTTTTTTACCCATTTTACCGAAAAAGAAGGATTAGCCAATAATAATGTATTTAATATAACCGAGGATAAAAGCGGTAACCTGTGGTTTTCTACCTATGGCGAAGGCATATCAATGTATGATGGAAACGCCATAACTAAGAAAAATAGAGATCTGTCTAAGCGTGACTCAGGAATGATCAACAGCCGGGGAGACTTTTCGAATTTTACCATTAAGGAGGGATTAGCCAATAATATTGTTTACAGTATACTGAAGGATAAAACAGAAAACCTGTGGTTTGCTACATTCGGAAGTGGAGTATCCAAATATGATGGCAAATTATTTACTCATATTACGGAGAATGAAGGATTGTCTAACTCTATTGTTTATAGCATACTTGAAGATAGCAAAGGAAATATGTGGTTTGGGACAGGGGGCGGAGGAATATCCGTGTACAAAGACCAATCCATCTTCCAGCATTTTACGGCAAAAGAAGGTCTGCCAATAGAAAACATCAATTCAATTATTGAGGACAAACTCGGAAATATTTGGTTTGGAACCGATGGCAAAGGGGTAATGAAATATGACCCGCAAGCTGAAGCGGATGGTATTAATGCATGGACTCAATTTATCGATAAAGATGGTTTATCCAATAATATAGTCCGGAGTATCCTGGAAGACTCAAAAGGAAATATTTGGATGGGTACATTTGGGGGAGGCGTAACAAAATACAATGCGTCAGATAACACGGGTAAATATTTTACGCATTTTACGACAAATCAGGGATTATCCAATAACTATGTTTGGAGTATATGTGAAGATCGCGCAGGAAATATATGGTTTGGAACTTTTGGTGGTGGCGTTTCTAAGTTTGATGGCGAATCGTTCACTCATTTTACAGTAAAAGAAGGATTGTTGGATAATATGGTCAGGAGTATTCTGGAAGACAAAAAAGGAAACATCTGGTTTGCCACGGGAGGCGGGGTATCCCGGTATGATGGTAATAAATTTATTCACTTTACTGAAAAACAAGGATTAGCTGATCTGGTGGTTTATAGTATCCTGGAAGATAAAAAAGGAAATTTATGGTTCGGTACGCGCATGGGTCTGAGCAAATTGACACCTGATAAATTAGCTAGCTATCTCGGATTGGTCGACGTGACAACCGACAAAGCCCTGATGAATGAATTTGACCCGTCTGGCCTGGTGCCAGCACACAACCGATTGTTTAAAAATTATTCTTATGAAGATGGTTTCCTGGGTATTGGTTGTTTTGCAAATTCTATTTGCGAGGATAAAAATGGAACCATCTGGATTGGAGCAAACGACAGACTGACTGCATATCATCCGGAAGGAGACGGGACAGATACCATAGCGCCAAACATCCAACTGACTGGTTTGGCATTGTTCAATGAAAATTTGAACTGGCTCGATTTGAAAAAGAACACGGACACCGGTTTTGTGTTGGGAAACGGGGTGCGGGTAAACGATTTTAAGTTTGATGGGGTGTCCAGTTGGTATGCTTTACCAGAGCATTTAAGTTTAGCTTATAATACTAATTTCCTTACATTTAATTTTATAGGTATCACGCAAAAAAGTCCGAAAAAAGTTAAATACCGGTACAAGTTAGAAGGTATGGACGACCATTGGAGTGCCATTACCTCCCGGACTGAAGCACCTTATGGCAATTTACCTCCGGGGCCCTATACCTTTAAAGTAAAGGCCATGAACGGAGAAGGCTATTGGAGCAATGAATACAATTATGCATTTGACATTAGATCCCCTTGGTGGTATACCTGGTGGGCATACAGTATTTATTTACTTTTAATGACCGGCGGTATTTTTGGTTTTATCTATTTCCGTTCTGCTGCTTTAAGAAGGGAAAACAAAATCTTGGAGGAAAAAGTTGAGTTGCGTACAAGCCAACTCCAAACTTCTATTGAAAATCTAAAAGCAACCCAAAACAAACTCATCCAATCCGAAAAAATGGCTTCTCTCGGGGAGCTCACTGCAGGCATCGCGCACGAGATTCAAAACCCGCTCAATTTTGTCAATAACTTTTCGGATGTAAATACGGAACTTATTCAAGAATTACTAATAGATAATAATTCAATCCTCTCCCCTCATCCCTCAATCCTTGCTTCTTTAAATGATATCAGTCAAAATTTGCAAAAAATAAATCACCACGGTAAACGCGCTGATGCTATAGTCAAAGGTATGATGCAGCATAGTCTGGCAGGAACCGGTAAAAGGGGATATACCGATTTAAATACCCTGTCAGATGAATATCTGCGCCTGGCCTATCACGCCTTTCAGGCTGGATTACCTGCAAAAGATAAAGTTTTTAATGCGACTTTAAAGACTGACTTTGATGAATCGATAGGGTTGATCGAAGTGGTGGCTCAGGATATCGCGAGGGCTTTAATCAATCTGGTTACCAATGCTTTCTACGCGGTCCATGAGGAGGATAAAAGGAAAAAGTTGGCAGGAGATCCTTACTCTCCTATGGTTTCTGTGACTACAAAAAGATCAGGTAATACCGTTGAAATACGGGTAGAAGACAATGGCCCGGGCATACCTCAACAATTATTGGATAAAATTTTTCAGCCTTTTTTTACGACTAAACCGACGGGGCAGGGTACGGGATTAGGTTTGAGTTTGGCATATGATTTAATTACCAAAGGGCACGGTGGTGAATTGAAAGTGGAGACGAAGGAGGGCGAAGGAAGTGAGTTTATTATTGTATTGCCTCTTGTCTGAATCAAGCCTTCCAATCTTAGCATTTGTGCAGAATTCATTGGGTATATAAAATTTTTGATATTCATATTACTCGTTTGCTGACTCTGGAAGAACTAAACCAGGCCATAAAATACCAGTGGATTACAGGGCTCCAGGATTATAAATTGCAACCGAAACTAATCCATCCGGAACCTTAATAATATCGGAAATCTCCCGTATCCTAATGACGTCTGGTAAATAGAAAAGGCGCAGGAAATTACCTGCGCCTTTTCTATAAGGTAGAATTAATCTTTTACGCTTTCAATATCCGGGATTTTGAGTCAACGTAGCAGTACCATCCGATTTTTTAGTCGCATCGATTTGACGCTGTGGTACCGGAAACAAAATATTATGATCTTTAAATGAAGCGCCATTCAGGTTTGAGCGTTTAGTCCTTTCATAAGCCAAATAGGTATTGAGGACTTCTTTAGCAATGCCCCAGCGTACCAAATCGAAAAAACGATGACCCTCCATACCCAATTCGAGCCTTCGTTCAAATCGCACCGCTTTCAGAGAAAAAGCTTTGTCAGTCCAGGTCGTGGTATATTCTTTGATTATATAATTGGCGGCCGCTGATCCATCTGGGTTTTTCACGAATCCGGCAGGATTAGCCGCACGTCTTCTAATCTGATTGACATACTCTCTGGCTTTTTCAAAGTTGCCTAATTCTGCTTCGGCTTCAGCGGCCAGTAAAATAACATCCGAAAAACGAATGATCCTGGTATTATTGGCTGATAGTTGACGGCTTGTGCCTTCTGTCAATACGCCTTCGTTTGCTTTATAATACACATTTTTCTTTGGTGAAAACGGCCCTGCATAAGCCTGATCTCTAATCCAGGATTTCCCGGGATGAGGTCCCCAATCTAAATACGGAATACCCCGCCGGCCCACCGTCCAATCTAATCTGGGATCAAGTGGCCCAGTATGGGGTGAATAGGCTGCCGAACTTTCTATGCCCTGATCATTCTTTACCTCCTGAGCATTGTGACTGTCTAAATAAGGTAGCCCATCAGCGTTGGTCTGAAAGGCATTTACAAAATCCTGTGATGGCTGGTGATAGCCGCAGCAACCGCCAGGCTGGGTGGGCAAACCTCCATGTGGTAAATTGAGATTTTCACCTAATCCGCCATTAAATCCTCTTCCATTGTCATTGACAGAATATTGGGCATCCAATACACTTTCAGAATCCGTACTGCTACCTTGTGTTGCGATTTTGAAATTATCATGGTACTGCGCCAGGAGAGCATATTTTACTCCACGGGTCGTTTTACCTGAAGCAATAATTACATCTAAAAGCGCTTTTGCCTGCGCGTATTTTTTCTGATGGACGTATATCTTCGCCAGCATGACACCGGCACTCCATTTATTTACACGGCCCAATTCGGGAAAAGTTTCCGGCAGGTTATCGTATCCATATTTAAGATCGGTTTCCATTTCACTCCATAGCACCCGATCGTTGGGAATTAAAAAATTTGTCGTGGTTTCATCCACATAAGGCAACCGTCCAAATATGACCGTTGCATGGAAATAATACAGCCCCCGCAGTGTGCGCGCTTGTCCAATCAGATTCTTTATTTCTAATTCCGTGAGCCCTTTAACTTCAGGTGTTATCCTAATGACATCATTGCATCGGGCAACCCCGTCATAACAAAAACGCCACCGGTCATCGAGTTTGGTATTGTCGGCAGCAATTTCGTAACGCTCTATATTGCTGCGGCTACCTCCAACATCTGCTCCTTTTTGGGCGTCATCAGAAGTTAAACTTCCAAACACCCAATTAGAAAATGTATTCACGTCAGCTCCTGCGCTGGAGCCATTGCCATACATGGATCCGTTAAGTCCGGCATAGGCTCCCACCAAAATGCCATTGATGCCCGATTTGGTTTTGAGGGCTTCTTCACTGAAGACTCCCACGGGTTTGCGGTCGAGAAAATCATCCTGCACACAGGCTACCGGAATCAGGCTGATCACTAAAAGACTGATATATATTTTAAAATTTTTCATGTCAGTTATTATTTATTTTTTTAACTAATATTCTTTAAGCCGGATGAATTAAAAAGTTACACTCAAACCGCCTAAGATCTGAAAGGGATTCGGTACACGACCATGATCAACTCCCAAACCAATATCACCCCGGCCAACATCCAATAAGTCAGGATCCGGACCGGAATAAGGTGTGATCGTAAAAAGATTCTGTGCCTGAATATAAAATCGAAGGTTACTGGCCCCAATGCGGTTACTCAACCCATTGTGGACCGTATAACCCAGTTGCACCGTCTTTGCTCTGAAATACGAACCCGACTCTACAAAATAGCTGTGTGGAACGGAATTGCTGATATTATCATTAGCATCTAACTTAGGCAAACTGGCATTTTTATTTTCCGGAGTCCAACTGTCATATAACATTTTTTTACTGCGGTTGCCCGTAAAGCCATTAAAATCTGTCCACCATTTGGTGTTATTATAAATCTGATTACCATAATTCCAGAAGGCAAATAGGTTCAAATCAAAATTTTTATAAGCTATATCAAAATTGAACCCTGTTTGAAATTTTGGATGGGGACTCCCCAAAAACTCGCGATCTGTCGCGGTGACACTTCCATTCCCATTAGCATCTTTCAAACGCCAACGACCGACAGCCTGTTGTGGGGTGTTCTTATTTATACCGGGTTGAGCAGGTGCGGCAGCCACTTCTTCCACCGTATTAAAAAATCCATCCGTGACATAACCGTAAAACATACCTATCGCATTTCCAGTCAGGGTTCGTGAAACGGGTGAATTGCGGGTCGAATTGGTAAAAAAGTCAACCCCCTGGCTCAACACTTCATTTTTATACGCAGTAAAATTGGCTGAGGCGGAATACAAAATTTTTGAAGACGCTTTACTCCGATAGGTTAATACCATATCAATCCCTTTATTTTGAGTATTTCCAATATTGACAAACGGGGCTGTAAAATCGCCCTCAGCACCAGGCCGGGGTATCTGTACCAATAAATCAGATGTTTTCTTACTGTAAATATCAAAATTCATTTCAAATTGATTATTGTACATAGCCAGGTCAAATCCCAGATTGATGGTAGAAGTTTCCTCCCATTTGGAATTTAGATTGCCTTTGCGGTCCAGATCATAACCGGCAATCGTGGATGTATTGGCACCTCCCAGATCATAAAACGAACGACCGGGATCAGACCGATAAAAGCTGTATTGATTGTTGCCATCGATCTGATCGTTTCCGACTATTCCATATCCCGCCCTCAGTTTCAGGTTATTGATGATACGAAACCCTCGCATGAATTCTTCCTGGGAAATCCGCCAACCTGCGCTGATCGAGGGAAAATTCCCGTAACGGACTGCCGGAGCAAATTTACTGGACCCATCCCGCCGGATAGTCGCATTCAGCAAATATTTACCCTTGAATGAATAATCTATTCGTCCAAATACCGAAAATAACGCCTCCTCCGTGAGGCTTGAAAAATTGTTTTGTCCCACGGGATTACCCCTGTCCAATACCCAAAAGGACTGATCTGTAAAAGGATAATAGCCGGATCGATCGCCACCGATTTGTTCTCGTTTATATTCCAGAATTTCAGTTCCAGCCAATAGATTAAAATCATGGTTTCCAAAATTTTTGGTGTAATTTAAAGTATTGGTAAATGTAGAGCGTTGTTGAAAGCCACTTTGAATGTTATACGTGGTCTGGAAATTGCCTTCTGAATGTTCAGGATTGGGGGCGCGAAAGGACTTGTTGAAATTGTTATTGTAATCCATACCAAAATTTGATCGGAACAATAACCCTCGAAATAAGTCCACTTCCGCATAAAGACTACCTAATAACCGTACATCTTTATCCTTGTTGTCTTTAGCCCGGAACAACGTGGCCACCGGATTGGAGCCGTTTCCTGTCCCCGGAGCCTTGGACCCTGCAAAATTGCCCATGATATCATATACTGGCACAATAGCCTGCATTCGATACGCATTAGACCAGGGCGCGCCTTCAGCATTGTCATCGGATCCTTTCCGGTTTCGCAAGGACCCGAACAAGGTTTGTCCGAAACGGATTCGTTTACCTAATTTATATTCGGAATTGGCACGAACACTATACCTATCGTAAAAGGTATATTTCTGCAGACCTGCTTCATTGTAATAACCCAGGCTAATGCTATAAACTCCTCTGTCAGTGCCTCCGGAGGCAGTAAGATTATGACTTTGAGTCGGAGCAACCTGAGTAAGCTCCTTAAACCAATCTGTACCGGCTTTATTTGCTTTTACGATCTGATAAAAACCAGTCTGGTCATAGTTGTATTTAGCCGGATCCACAGCGGGATTCCCTTCGAAAAGTCCCCCCGAAGATCCTGCTAAAATATAATCCGGGATTACCGGTGTAGCTCCTTTACCATACTGTGGCTGGTTTGGAGTGATACCCGCACCTCTTTGTTGTTTAAACAATAATTCTCCTAATTCAGCTGTATTGACCATATCTGGGTACCGCACAACTTTTGAAACTCCGTAATATCCATCGTACGTAATCCGGTTTTTGTTGGCTACTCCTTTTTTAGTAGTGATGATAATTACACCTCCCGCTCCACGGGCTCCATATATAGCTGCAGACGAAGCATCTTTAAGGATATTGATGCTTTCAATATCGTTTGGATTCACCGTATTTGTACCACTGGTCTGAACGCCATCAATAATCACTAAGGGTTCATTGCTTCCAAAAGAACTAATGCCTCGGATTCGGACATAACCATTACCACCTGGTTGATTTGAACCGGATGACACCACTCCGGCTACCCTACCCTGAAGCATATTGCTGAGATCGGCCGCCGGACGTGTGAGCATTTGTTTTACATCTACAGTAGCTACAGATCCGGTTAAATCTGCTTTTTTCTGTGTTCCGTAACCCACTACGATAATTTCCTGCAGTTCATTTGAAAGCGCAAGTGTGATCACAATGTTTGTTACATTTCCGACCGAGACCTCCTGAGCCTGATAGCCCACATAGGATACCAGGAGCACGACATTGCCGTCCGGTACCTCTAACGTAAACTGACCATTTACATCTGTAATCGTTCCTATCGTTGTTCCTTTTATTTGAACAGTTGCCCCAGCGAGTGCAAGCCCATCTTCATCCAGCACCTGCCCATTTACCTGAACAGCAGCAAATGCGTCATAAGATTTCAACTTCATGGTGGTGGTAGTGGAAGGCTTAGGAATTGATTTGGGGTTGAGTTCTGTCCGGGAATTACCATCGGAAGCGTACAACGTACCGATAAACCAAATAGCAAGAAATACCCGAGGCTTCTTGACGCTAAATGATTTTGGAAATAAGAAATCAACAGTTAACAGTTTGTTCATACAATGAAATATTTAAAAATAAAAAAATCACAGTTCCAGTTATACAATACAATGGATAATTAAGGGTAGTCCAATGTATCAAATCATCCGTCGTGCAGTATAACATAATCTTTCCCGGTCAGAGAAATAGATTATACGGTTATTGAAAGTAGGCAAATTCATTTGATTGTATGCATATTATTATTTTTTTTTTGAAGTGTATTTGCCGATCTCTTTTTTTTTGGAGTTCTTTATCCGATGTGATTCCCGTATTTTTTCAGGAGGGGATCAGGGCTTTTCAGAAATTAAGTACGGCGGAAAAAAATGAATAGGATTGTACAAGACCTGGAAGCCCGCCTGTCGGTTGGATAGGGTTTTAATCGTGGTAAATTTGAAATAAACCTTCCGGGCCTCGTTAACAAAATCTACACTCCCACCGTCACCCTCACAACAATCCGCGTAAAAGACGGTGGCTCTGGCGTCCCTAAAAATATTCTGGATAAGATTTTTTCCCGAAAGGATGCCTGATGCACAGCCCCCGTCCGACCGCCTGCCCGACTGACTGCCCGTCCGATCCGGCAAGGGCGGGCGGACTTTTTTACCACAAAGCCGAAGGACCAGGTCTGCCCGACTGAGTCTTGCCTGAATCGGATCTGGTGGGGTAGGGGTCCTGGATTATCTTTGGCCTATGATATTACAAAATCACACCAGGTGGAATTGTACGTATATTCTAAAGAAGGAGAGTATTCAGAGTTTATTCTACTTTTACCTTTAACCATTTAATGCCATATGATCAGACGTTTATTTTGTACTGCTTTTTTGCTGGTACCGTTGAATTATTTAGCAGCTCAATTCACTGTCTTTGACAGTCTGAAGGTTGAAATCAATAAGAGTAATAACGACACCATGCATTTGCTCTTATTGGAAAAATTGGCTAATGAGTACTCTGAAATAAATCCCGATAGCGCTTATTATTATGCTACACAAACCCAGTACCTGTCAAAAAAGCTTAATCTTAAATTGGAAGAAGTGGTGGCTTTGGGCGAAATGGGCTATGCTCAACTCAACCTGGGCAACTATCCCCGTTCTCTGCAATTGTTATTAGCAGGCATCTCCCTGGCGGAAGACCTGGCCAGCGAAAAGAATGTATTGCCGGTGCGTTTTCCTGCAACAGATGATTTTACTGATCGTTCCGTTTCGGCCCGCCTGCAACGGCTTGCAAAATTGAGCAGGATTCTTCAGTATGCAGGCATTTTATATGGCAATTCCGGCAATTATGAGAAGGCGGTAGAATATTTTAAAAAAGCACTTCCCCTGGCGGAGGAAGGCAAAAGCCTCAGGGTATTGAGCATTACCTATACCACACTCGGAAGAACCTATTTTGCTTTAAAACAACCTGATTCTGCAATCATAAGCCTTAAAAATGCGCTGAATTATTCTATTCAGGCAGACTATAAAAGATATCATGGAAGCATATTCTTAAATATGGGCAGGGTTTATCATTCGAAGGGGCAAACTCAGTTGGCAAAAGAATATTATTTGAAGGCCCTCCTGGAAAGTGAGGAAAGGGGATATCAACGGGGAGTGGTCGCAAGTAATCTTGCTCTAGCCGATTTAGTGAAACAATCCAGTGCCTCAGATTCCACCGTTTATTATATTCAACAGGGATTAAAAGTAGCTAATACCCTGAATGCGCCTGACCTGTTTTTACGCTCATATACGGTACTGGCAGATTATTATAAAAAAATTAATAAAATAGACAGCCTCGCCAAGTACCAGGCATTGATTATTAAAATGAATGAAAGTCTGTTTAATAGCAAGCAGGCACAACAATTTCAAAATATTGACTTTGATGCCCAACAACAGGAGCAGAAAATCCTTGCTGCTAAAAACGACTATCAAAACCGTATTCAAAAATATGTTTTGATGGGTGGCTTGACATTTTTTTTAGTAATTGCAGTGTTTTTGTGGGTGAGCAATCAACAACGTAAAAAGGGCAATGCCTTGTTAGAAAAACAAAATCTAGCTATTGAAACGGCGCTGACTAACCTCAAATCCGCGCAGGCGCAGCTCATTCAATCGGAAAAAATGGCTTCATTGGGTGAGCTCACCGCTGGTATCGCCCACGAAATTCAAAACCCGCTAAACTTTGTAAATAACTTTTCCGAAGTTAATACAGAACTCATCAATGAAGCGGTGGAAGAATTACAAATTAGGAATTACGAATTACGATCTTCTCAATCGAATGAATCGAATCAATCCCCACCCGAATCGACTCGGGACCTCAATCCTCAATCCTTAACTGCTCTTTTGATCACAATCCGAGAGAATGAAGAAAAAATTATCCATCACGGCAAGCGCGCCGATGCCATCGTGAAAGGAATGTTGCAACACAGTCAGGCAGGTAGTGGTAAAAAAGAATCAACGGATATTAATGTACTGGCAGATGAGTATATTCGGTTGTGTTATCATGGATTGCGAGCAAAAGACAAATTATTTAATTCTACTATCAAAACTGATTTTGATGAAACTATTGGAAAAATAAACATCATACCACAAGACATCGGTCGAGTGTTATTGAATATATTGACGAACGCGTTTTACGCAGTAGCCGAACGAAAGAAAAACCCTGCCCTGCCGGCAAGCGGGCTGCCTGATCCGATACCTGCCCGTCCGGCAGGCGGGGCTATCGGATTGGTTCCAGACTACCAACCCACCGTCTCCCTTTCCACCAAAAAAATTAAGAACAAAGTAGAAATTACAATTTCAGACAATGGCAATGGCATCCCGTCTCACATTCTGGACAAAATCTACCAACCCTTTTTTACCACCAAACCCACAGGACAAGGAACAGGTTTAGGGTTGAGTTTGGCTTACGATATCGTAAAAGCACATCGTGGGACTATCACTGTAAATACAGTTAATCATTCACAGGAAATGGAATCTCAGGGAATTTACGATATGAATGCGGAAACAGGCTCTACATTTATTATACTTTTACCCAAAGATTAAACCGGAATGCGAATCTACCTGATCAATTTGTTGCTTTTGGTTTTGTCTGCAATATCTTTTGCTCAAAAAGGTTTGCCAGATAGTCTGTATAAAATATATCTCACAGCCAAAGATGATTCAGTTTTATATGAAGCCGCGATTCGTATTTATGACTATTATGAAGAATTGAATCGGGACAGCGCTTATTTTTATGCGGATCAAGGCGTAGTATTAAGTGCTCGAAATAATAAAAAACTTAATCAGGCTTATTCGCTCTCACGAAAAGCATACCAACAAGTGAACCTGGGAAGATTTGCAGATGCATTACATAGTCTTTTGATTGCTTTTTCATTAAGTGAAGACGAAACAAATGATAAATATTACTGGCAAATTGATCCGCTTAAAAATGAAAAATACAAAAGATTTTATGCTTTGTCTTGTACCCATCACATTTATGCGATATTAATGCGGGAGACCATAAACAGGGAACAACAAATAATTCATTTTAAGGAAGCTAAAAGAATTGCTGTTCAAATAAATAACCCTGCCCGGTCACTATTGGCCAGCCTTAATCTGGGAAGGATCTATTTGGAATATAATAAGCCAGATTCTGCTTTATTATTTGAAAACGAAGCCTTATCAATAGCTAAAACTTCTGGAGGGGTAAAATACCTTTCCACGATATACTATTATGCCGATATAGCTAATATGAATTTGGGTGATACTTCCGCAGGCCTCTATTGTTTTTATCAATGTATTGAATCAGCTGGAACCCAGGTTAATATCGATGGATTGACCAGAGGATATCATCGGCTGGCAGATTATTATATTCATCTGAAAAATGCTGATTCCAGCCTTTACTATGCAATCAAAAGCCTGGATGCTATGAAAAGTCTTGGTGCTATTTCTCAGATCGAATATAATATAGGAGATGCTTATGTAAGCGTTTACGAAGCATACCGGTTAAAAAACCAGTTGGACAGTACTTATAAATACCTGAGGTTAGCTCATACCGCCAGTGACAGCATTAATTATAGTCGAATTCAAAATCTGGCAGAATTTCAGAAACTCACTTTAAACGAACAGCGGCGTTTACAAAACCTGGAACAGGATAGGGTGATTTACCAAAACCGGATCCGCACCTATTTTTTATTATCGGGTATTGGAGTCTTATTATTGCTCGCTATTATCTTTTATAGAAATAATCGTCAAAAACATAAAGCTAAAGTCAAAATTGAACAGGCGTATGAAAATTTAAAAGCAACTCAACAGCAGCTTATCCAGTCAGAAAAAATGGCCAGCCTTGGTGAACTCACCGCAGGCATTTCACACGAAATTCAAAACCCGCTAAACTTTGTAAATAACTTTTCAGAAGTTAATACAGAACTCATCAATGAAGCGGTGGAAGAATTACGAATGTCGAATTACGAATTACGATCAGATCTCCCGAACCATCCCGAAATAGATTTGGACGGGACGAATCAATCGAATCAATCCTCAATATTCAATATTCAATCCTTAACATCATTATTGATCGCTATCCGTGAGAATGAGGAAAAGATCATTCACCATGGAAAACGCGCCGATGCCATAGTAAAAGGTATGTTGCAACACAGTCAAGTTGGTAGTGAGAAAAAAGAACCTACGGATATCAATGCATTAGCAGATGAATACTTAAGAATCACTTATCATGGCTTGCGGGCAAAAGACAAATCGTTCAATGCAATCATAAAAACTGATTTTGATCCATCGCTTGAAAGAATAAATATCATACCACAGGATATTGGAAGAGTGGTTTTGAATTTACTGACAAATGCATTCTATGTAGAGAATGAGAAAAAGCAGTTGAATATTCAGGGATACGAACCCACCGTTTCTGTAAGCACAAAGAAAACCGGTGACAAGGTTGAAATTGCAGTCGGAGATAACGGTAATGGCGTTCCTCAAAAAGTATTGGATAAAATTTTTCAACCCTTCTTTACTACCAAACCAACAGGGCAGGGAACAGGATTGGGTTTATCTTTAAGCTATGATATTATTACAAAGGGGCAAGACGGAGAGTTGAAAGTTGAAACAAAAGAAGGACAAGGCTCAGAATTTACCATTAGCCTCTCTGCTTAATCATGAATATGTGGAAAATAGTCATATCAAACCTGTTTTATCTTTTGGTGTTAATTATACCTGTTGCTGCGCAAAATATTAATCCTTATCCAAGGGACACTGCAAAAGTGATGCAGTTGATAACACAGGCAGAGCGATATCGGTTTACCAAACCTGATTCTTGCTTACCAGTTGCACAGAAAGCTCTTGAACTTGCGCAATCGCTTAGATTCAGGAAAGGTGAAGGATTGGCGCATCTTACATTTGGCGAATACCATCGTGTTAGTGGAAATTTTCCTGAATCGCTTGAACATCTATTTGCCGCCTTGCGAATTAGCCGGGAAATTAATTACGATGCAATAGAAGGAAAAAGCCTGACATTTATAGGTATTACTTATATAGGCCTGGAAGAATTTAGAACAGCCCTGAACTATCTTTTCCAGGCAAATAAAATAAATAGGAATCGTCCGGAAGTTAATATAACTGCGTTTGGTTTAACCAATATCGGCGTCGCATATCAGCAATTGGGCATCCTTGACTCCGCTCTCATTTATCAAAAAATGGCCTGGCAAGTTGGAAAGAGTATGCCAATCAAGTCAGGAATAGCTCTTATGCTCAGAGAAACTGGAATAATACATGAGCTGCAACATAATTACGATAGTGCTTTTTACTATTATCGTTATGCCTTGACAATTTCAAATGATGTTCTCAATGCAGGACGAATTTACAGCAGGATGGCAATGCTTTACGAGCAGCTGCATAAACCTGATTCAACCCTTCATTATGCACGGCTTGCTTTGTACCACGGCAAACATTCTTTACAAAAGTTAACGATGTTGGAAGCAACCAGGACACTGATCAGCTATTTTATGAAAAAAAATCAATTGGATAGTGTGATTAAATATCAGGAAATAAACATGACTCTTCAGGATAGTTTGTTTGGACGTGAGCAGCTACGAAAGCTCCAGTTATTAGCAATTGAAGAACAGAAAAGAGTATACGATGCAGAACAAGCCCAACTGCGAATTGAACAGGGACAAACCGAATACCGAAACAGAATTCGGATTTATATCCTCCTTGGTCTTTTAGCAATGTTGCTTCTGCTTGGTTTTATCTTATATCGGAATAATCGTAAAAAGCAAATAGCAAATCAACTTTTGGAAAAGCAGAAAAATGAGGTCGAAAAAACTCTTAAAGAGTTAAGAGATACACAAACTCAATTGATACAATCAGAAAAAATGGCCAGCCTCGGTGAACTCACTGCCGGTATTGCCCACGAGATTCAAAACCCATTGAACTTTGTAAATAATTTTTCGGAAGTGAATTCAGAACTCATCAATGAAGCGGTGGAAGAATTACGAATTAGGAATTACGAATTACGATCGAATCAATCGAATCAATCGGATCAATCGAATCAATCCACAACCCTCAATCCACAACCCTTAAAAGACCTACTAATCGCTATCCGCGAGAATGAAGAAAAGATCATCCATCATGGTAGGCGGGCTGATGCTATAGTCAAAGGAATGTTGCAACACAGTCAAGCAGGTAGTGGTAAAAAAGAATCAACGGATATCAATGCACTCGCAGATGAATATATTCGATTATGTTACCATGGGTTGCGAACCAAAGACAAAACATTTAATGCCACTATCAAAACGGATTTTGATGAGACTATTGGAAAAATAAATATCATACCGCAAGACATTGGTCGTGTATTATTGAATATTTTGACTAATGCGTTTTACGCAGTAGCCGAACGAAAGAAAAACCCTGCCCTGCCGGCAGGCGGGCTGCCTGATCCGATACTTGCCCGTCCGGCAGGCGGGGCTATCGGATTGTTTCCAGACTACCAACCCAGCGTTTCCCTTTCAACTAAAAAAATCGGGGACAAAGTAGAGATAAACATAAAAGATAACGGGAATGGCATCCCGCAAGAAATTATTGAGAAAATATTTCAACCTTTTTTTACCACTAAACCAACAGGACAAGGAACAGGTTTAGGGTTGAGTTTGGCTTATGATATCGTAAAAGCCCACGGTGGGACTATTATTGTAAATTCAGTTTATCATCCACCTGGTGGAGAAATAAAAGTGGAGACATCGACCGCGAAAGAAGGTGAAGGCCTTTCCGCCGAAGATGCAGCAAAGGCGGGAACAACGTTCACTATTGTTTTACCCCAATCGTAAACCTGCCTGCTGTAGATAGGTCATGGTAATCATTTAATCCTTTAAATCATGGTTCAGACAGTGTATGATCGTTTTGGTGATATGGACCTATAAAACCGTAACACCATCCGAATGCAATTCAATTTCCGGAAATACACTGAATTTGCACAGCCATTAACCCAATTAATCAATAAAACGGGCTTGTCAAATAATAAACTTGAATACAGCCAGGTATATTACTGCAGTAAATTTTGACCCGGACAAATTTCCATCTAAGCAGTAAGAATTTAATTAGCCATCAAAAAAACCTGGTCGCCGCAAAATAACTAACCAAACCATCCATAAATATCCTGAAGCATCAGTTTGGTTTTTTCCTCTCCGGAGATATCCCGGATAATTTTGCCTTCCTGAAATTGAATCAGGCGACTTCCATATAAGTTTGCATCTTTTAGATTATGTGTAATCAAAATAGTCGTAATACCCAACTCCTTGTTCAATTGTTCGGCGAGCTTTAATACCACTAAAGCGGACTTAGGGTCAAGCGCTGCGGTCGGTTCATCCAACAATAGGATATCCGTCTTATCCATTACACTCATCAACAGGGTCAACGCCTGCCTTTGACCACCGGATAAATTGCCCATGGGTTGACTCAGTTTACGTTCAAGTCCCATCCCCAGGGTTGCGATTTTTTGCCGGACTTCTTTTTTAAAGGCCACCGTCGTTCCAATGTGGAGTGTTTTTCGTTGGGTGCGCAAGGCAGCCAGCCGGAAATTGTCGAGTATGGACAATTCAGGTGCTGTGCCGTGATGAGGGTTTTGAAAAACCCTTGCGATCCACTGGCTTCGTTTATATTCGGGCAGGGCAGTCACCTCAGTACCATTTATTTCCACGGTGCCACTGGTCGGAAATTCTGCCCCCTCAATAATATTCAGTAAGGTGGTTTTGCCACTTCCATTGGCACCCACCAGGACTACAAATTCCCCTTTATTAAAATCCAATGAAACATCGGCAAGGGCGATAACCTCATTGATTTCTCCGGGATGGAAAACTTTTACGATGTGTTTTAATGAGATCATTTATGCGGTCGGTGATGGTTTACTGCGAATTTCGTTTTTACTACTGACTACTGTCTTCTGTCTTCTGTCTACTGTCTTTTCAATTGCTGGCTTACCCTGGGCAGCGCTACAATAAGGAGTACAAACAAAGCAGTTACCAGCTTTAAAAAATTAGGATCAATTCCCAAAGCCAGCGTAATGGCGAGCACAAGTTGAAAAATCAGACTCCCGACCAAAACCAAAATAATCTGCACGCCGATAGAATTAATCTTCATCCAAATCCGCAAAGCATCGCTGATCAGCACTGACCCCAGGCCTGTAATGACTATACCAATTCCCATATTCGTATCGGTAAAACTTTGGTATTGAGAAACTAAAAACCCACTGAGCCCGGTCAGCGCATTGGCCATGGCCAGGCCAATAATCTTAATGAAATCATTATTGATACCCAGGGATTTGGTCATGATGGGGTTGTTGCCCGTCGCCCGCATGGCGATTCCAAAGTCGGTCTTCAATATATAATTCAGCAAAAGGATTAAAAGAACAATGAGTACCAAGGCAATAACTAGTTGATTGGTCAACAGATGGCTGAATAAGGTAAAAGATGAAAAAAGGTCAGCGGTATTGATCAGGGGCACATTCGAACGACCTAAAAGGATGAGGTTGATGGAATACAGTCCGGTCATCACCAGGATACCGGCCAATAAGGCATCGATTTTTAATTTAGTATGGATCAGGCCGGTACAGACGCCTGCCAGGGCACCAGCCAACATGCATAGTGGTAATACCAGCAGAACCGGCCATTTTAAGGGCAATAAAATAGCGGTGACCACTGCCCCCAGGGTATAACTCCCGTCCGTGGTGATGTCCGGAATATTAAAAACCTTCATGGAAATAAATATTCCCAGGGCCATCGGGCCCAGGCACAGGGACAGTTGTAATGCCGTTAAATAAAATTCACTCATTGAATGGGTTCGAAATAGGAAGGGATATTTATTCCGAATTTCATAGCCATGGTTTTGTTGTATACTTTTTTACGCACTTTGACCATTTCCCACTGAAGCCCCTCGGTAGTTTTGGTTTTTAAATAAGATGCAGCCTGCAGGCCGGACTGGTATCCCCATTGATAAATATCGGCACCATAAGCGGCAACAGCGCCCCGTTGAACCAGTCCCGCTTCGCTGGTAAAAATGGGAATGTTTTTTTGATTGCAGGACTGCACAATGGTTTCAAAAGATTCAAAAACGATATTATCCGGATTGGCAAAAAACACATCGATGTTTTTGGACAATAAAGAAGCAGTTACCAACTGTACATCGGCTGAAGAATGGACAGACTGGTAGAGTAGCTTTATATTATTATCTGCGGCAAGCTTTTTGATGTGATCCATCGCCTCCACCGATTGAGGTTCGGATTGGTTATATATCATACCCACCGTTAACCTACCTGCCCGGGGCATAATCACCTTTGGAATGAGCAAAAATGAGGTATCGATATAATCCAGGTTTTCGGCTACTCCCAGCAGATTTTTCGGCGAACTGCCCCGGGCATCGGTTACTTTCATTAATTCCGGGGTAGGAGATACCATCATGAAGATGGGGATTTCCTTAATGTTTTGAACGGCAGTGATGGTGGATATGGAAGGGCACGAAGCAATCAGAGTCACCTGAGTAGCCATAAAATATTTAATGATCTGTGTTAGTGCGGGGATATTGCCCTGAGCATTGCGGTAAACGATTTTTAAAGTGCCCTTTTCCTCATCAAAGCCTTCGGCCCGAAGGGCTTCAATAAATCCAATTTTTGCCTGTTCTATCGTATTGTCCTGAAAGGCATCTGCAAAACCAATTACCGGAATATTGGAATCTTTGGGGCTGGCACAGGAAAAGAGTATTATGGCTGATAGGAATACCCACTTTGGCATGGTAATAAATTAAACTTGTTTATTGAATCCTGAAATCATTAAAATACGTGGATGAACTGCTCTTGAAAATCTAACTCAAAAATAAACAATTAATCACCTGATCTTGTTCGTCACAGGTTATATTGATTGCCATATCTTATTTTTGCCCTAAAATTATCCACCGAGGCATTTATTCCGTTAGTTATAACATATGCTCATAGACCAGATTAAACAGCAGGCAAAAGAGATTCATCCATTCGTCACGGCGAACCGGAGATATTTGCATGCCCATCCTGAACTTTCCTTTTTAGAATATGGCACCTCGCATTTTGTAAAAACAAAACTGGATGAGTTGGGTATACCCTGGCAGGCGATGGCCAATACCGGAATAGTCGCTTTGATCAAAGGCGATATCCCTTCCGATCGGGTCGTTGCCCTGCGGGCAGATATGGATGCCTTGCCTATTACCGAAACCAATTCCCATGGTTTTGTATCCACTAACCCGGGTGTCATGCATGCCTGCGGACATGATGCACATACCTCATCGCTCCTGGGAACAGCCCAAATCCTGAAATCCCTTACGAGCAAATTCGGAGGCACCATCAAGTTAATTTTTCAACCCGGTGAAGAGACCCTGCCCGGCGGAGCCAGCATCATGATCAAAGAAGGCGTTTTAGCCCATCCCAAACCAGAGGCCATCATTGGGCAGCATGTGATGCCTTCCCTGGAATGTGGAATGATTGCTGTGCGGAAAGGTACACTTATGGCTTCGATGGACGCAGTTTATTTTACTGTATTCGGAAGAGGTGGACATGCCGCCCAGCCTCATCAAAATATAGATCCGATTTTAATTACTTCCCACATCATTGTGGCTTTGCAGCAGGTGGTTAGCCGTATGGCCAATCCTGCCGTGCCTACTGTGTTGTCCTTTGGTAAAGTCACAGCCAACGGAGCTGTCAATGTAATTCCTGATAAGGTAATGGTTGAAGGTACTTTCCGGACTATGGACGAGACCTGGAGGTCCGATGCCCATCAGAGGATGAAAAAAATGGCTGAATCCATAGCAGAAAGTATGGGGGCCATATGCGAAATGAATATTATAAGGGGCTATCCTTTTCTGATCAATGAAGAAAAACTCACGGCACGGTTCAAATCTTGGGCTGAGGAATACCTTGGAAAGGAAAAGGTGGTGGAAGCAGATATCTGGATGGCAGCTGAAGACTTTGCTTATTATTCACACGTTACGGATGCATGTTTTTATCTGTTAGGGACGGGCAATAAAAAACGAGGTATTACCTCATCATTACATACTCCCACCTTCGATATTGATGAAAATGCTTTGGCCATAAGTACCGGCCTGATGGCTTATGCTGCCCTTCAGCAGTTGGAAGCGACTTAGCAATAACAGCTTATAATTTTATTATGCTTTCCAGCAACCTAATAATCCCGTGTCAAAAGTTCAGAGGTCACTGACCTTTCCTCACGTCTTCAATTACTTTTAATAACGATTTGTCATCCCTGGAATCGCCCAGCAATTGCCAGATCATCACCCCGCCTGCTTTATTATCGATTGCAAACCGGATTTTTTGCTGAATGGTAGGCATGCCATTATAATACATCGTACCTCCCTGAGCAACTGAAACAGAATCGGTTTGTTCTGAGCCCGGGTAAGTACTGATAATGCTTTTATAAGGTAAGCTTTGCGGTACTCCGCTACCAAATCCATAACCATAAAAAGGCAGGCCGATAAAAAGTTTTTCAGCAGGGACCCTCCGGGTTTGATTAAAATATTTAAAATCATTCTGAACCATACTAAACGGGGAATGTTGACCGGGCCTGTTCAGGTTCCATGGGCCTGTCCGATCATACGACATGATATTGATAAAATCATAAGAATACAAAGTGCTGTCATGGATTAAATGGGAGTTCCAACTGGCCAGAGCAGCAGTCATCATTATGTTTTTTGATTTTAGGGCCTTACCCAGTTCACTAACCAGTGGAGGGTAATCGGCATTGATCAGGTCATTTTCAATATCTACATCTATGCCATCAAAACCGTATTTTCCGGCGATATCCACCAGCCCGGTTACCAACTTGCCCCGTTTTTCCGGTTTCATAAGGTGTTCTAAGTGGGCCGGAGGGCTACCCCCGCCGATAGACAGGAATACCCTGACCCGATGATCGTGCGCTTTTTGTATGATCTTGTAATACATTTCATTGTCCGCAAAATGCCCGGTGCTGTCTGGATTGATAAAGGCAAGGTTGAGATCGGTGATCTTTGCAAAATCAACGGCATCCAATCCCGCTCCCCAGTCCCTAGAACTGGGCAAATATCCCAGCACCCGAAAGGCAGATGCCTCTTGTTTGGATACTGCTATTTTTTCGTTACAGGCTGTTACTATGACCAGGCATGAGAGTCCCAGGAGTATAAGATTTTTCATTGATGTATTTAAATAAAGACTGTTCCCGAAAGGTTCTTCAAAGATTATACGTCCAAACCGTGCGTAAGCAGGCGCCTATTCACCCAATAAGTTTTTGATCTTCTCAATATCAAATTTATTGATAAAGGCAATTGCATCCTGTTCACTGAGAAATGCCCTCAACCGAAACGTAATCAAAGTCTGACTCAGCGGTACCTGAACTTCGTTGATCATAATTTTAATGGAAGCGCCTTTATCATCGTATGTATCTTCCATTTCAGTTTTCATGATCGCCCTACGGGTACCAATTCGAACGCTTTTCTGGCCCTGACCCAACATGGCGGGATTAGTTAAAAACATATTGAGGCTGCTCAGCATAGGTGCATTGGCCATGATCATGATTTCAGCTTCATTTAGTTTTTTCGCTTCATTGCGATAGGTCTTAGTGATTTGCATTCCACCACCCATCATCCCCATTGCCCCGACATTGACGGATGCTTCCCCATCCACGGATTTTAATCCAGCTATTTCTTTCGGTAAGGCTTCTGCCAGTTGTTTTGCGAGGATGGTATTGAGCTCATTGACAGCATCTTGCAGACTCATTTGAGCTTGTTTGTAATTTTTTTGTGCCAGGAATCCCTGGGCTTCTTTTATCAGTGCATCCACCTGTTGCTGGGAAAATCCTTTGATGCCCACACACAGGAATAAGCATATAGATAGGAATTTAATCATAGATAGGAATTGAACTTTAAATAAATATACTGGAAATTGTAAAACACAGGTTTACCTCCCGGGCAGGTAAATGCATTGCGGATGAGGTGTTCGTATTAAAATAGGATGGTAAAAACAGAATGGTTATAAAGGCAATCCAGGGTAAAAACTACTATTTTACCAACACTACATTATAAGCACTCGCACCTTTGGGCCCCATTTCAACTTCAAAGGTTACTTTGTCGTTTTCTTTGATTTCTTCTGTAAGGCCATTGATGTGGACAAAAATGCTGTCCTGGGATTCGGAATCTTTAATGAACCCATACCCTTTGGATGTATTAAAAAAAGTAACCGTGCCTTTGCGGATGAGGTCTGCCGGATTTACTTCTGCGCGTTTGGGCACACCGATTTCGATGTCTTCAAGTTTGATCAATCTTCTTTTCATGGGATCGGGTGGAGTGGAAGTGACATTTCCATCTTCATCCACATAAGAAAAAGTTTCATTGGGATTGGTGCCCTTGGCCAATTCCTTACGATCGATTTTTCGTTCTTCTTTTTCTTTTTTCTTCTGTTTCTTTTTCTTTTCTCTTTCTTTTTTATTCCAAGTTTCTGCCATAAACTATTGATTAAATGATAAATACACTGATTTACATATGTATGCCAGCGGACCTTTCTTGGGAAAAATGATGGGTTGTTTTCTAAAGAATGGCGCGGCAAAGATAAGTATTTTCCAGGTGACACCCGGTGCTTTCCTCTAGGCAAAAATTTTGTGAGAGATCAGTTGGGCTTCATCCGGTTTTCCCTGGTTGCGGTTTCCGTATCGTTTATCTTCATTAGTCTCAATTATTGCGCCGGGGAATAGACGTCAATTCAACGAATGGGAACAGGAAATATACCATATAGAATTTGCGGAAAACAAAGGTCGATACAGCCCCTCCTGACTTCGTGTCTTGGAATACTAAATCCTCAAACGAAATATATGGACCTGAAAATGAAAATAAAGCAGGTAGATATTCTACGGGAACAGAATTTATCATCTATCTCCCTTCGACGGGTTAGCCGGGATTAGCGGAAAAGGAAAATGGGTTTTCCGGAAGCATGGTCCCATTGCTCTTCTATACTTGCTTTGTACCGACTTGGGGATCAGTCAATTAGGGTCTGCTTGGAAATAGCAAATCAATTAAAATCAATAACATAGCAGTACAATGTTTAAAGTTAATGCAAAGAAATAAGGTAATATTTCTCAAAGCCATCCATCTTTTTGAAATAAATAATTTTGGGTATGGGGGGTGAGCAAAAAGTAAATTTTGTAATATTTTTTTAATAAGCTTGATCTGTATTTGCAAATTAGAAATTAAAACTATTTCTATAAAACCGTTTAAACGGTTGATTGTCTGTTACATCTATAGCCCATGACTTAAATAGTGGGCTATGCCCGATATGGTCAGGATTACTGCGGAGCTGCCTGCGGGTATGGCCAACCGGATTCCTGTTGGCTCCCTTTCACAGTCCCGTCATCCTATATTATGTGCAGCCGAAGGAAATAAAATTCTTTTCATCGGTGGACGTTATTCGATCAACAATGCATATTATGATTCTACGGATATGTCCTGGTGGAATACAATAAACGAATCCACCCGGGTAGATATTTTTGTCACCAGTACGATGAAATGGTCTACGCGGGAATGGATGGGTAGGCGGGTGTAAAATGAAGTGTTATTCTTTTTTTGCTATTAACTCAAGGGTTTACTTAGGATCAATCGCCCGATATGCAGTCAGTGTGGACAGTTCTCCTTCCTTGCCAGGCTTCTGTGTCCCATGCTCGAGGCCAACAAAACCGCGATAGCCTTTATCATGAACGTATTGAAGTACTTTTGGATAGTTGATCTCACCGGAACCCGGCTCCTTGCGACCGGGTGTATCGCCCACTTGAATATATGCAATCTCATCCCAGGCATAATCAAATGTGGGGAGCAAATTACCCTCTTGTATCTGAACATGATAGAAGTCGAATAATAATTTGACACTGGGCCTCCCCACCGCTTTAGCTAAGGCATAAGCCTGGGGTATCGTATGTAAAAACATTCCGGGATGATCGATTTTATGGTTCATTGATTCCATCACCATCACTAGCCCATGTGGTTCATAGATATCAGCAATTCTTTTCAGCAGGTCAATTGCGTTAGCAAGCTGAAAATCCCAGGGCAGCTTGGGGTCTGACATCCCGAGAACATTGTGAATGAACCTGGTATTCATGCGCCTGGCAATATCAACAGAGGCACGTACATCACGCAATACTTGTTCGCGGTTTTCAGTATTACGCCCTGCAAATGTCACTTCCTTAAAGGTTAAAGTGCCTACAAATTGACCAAACTGCATGCCTAATTTTTGAATAATCTCGCTTATTTTCTGTTGCTCCGCCACAGGACGATTTTTGAGCATGGTGTTTTCCCAGGCAGTAAAACCCTGGTCATGCCCCCATTTGATCTGATCTATTGGATCCGGTCCGGCCAGATCGGCAAAGATTCCAAACTCAGGGGAGAATTTCATTTTGAAAGGGTCACCATCCGTTTTTCGATAAGATGATGAACCCAGCGGATATATCAGCGATGTGGCTGTAGCCTTCAATGTATTTTGAAAAAATATTCTACGATTCATTGTGATAAATTTATCGAAGTAGTTTAGAATCTGTTTCGGGGTCCTGGTCCTGGCCAAGCAGGAAGGCCATCAGATCAGCCAATTCTTGTTTGGTCAGTATCCGGTCGAGGCCTTCCGGCATCATACTGAGCTCCAGAATTTTTGTGGAAACAATTTCATCAATTGGTATTCGCACCGACCCCCCGGGCGAAGTATTCAGCAGGATGAAATCACTATTCTGTTCGTGCATTATACCCCTGTAGGTATTGTCTTTTGTCTTGATTTCATAGGTTTCATATTCACGAACAAAACTAAGGCCCGGGTAAACAATGGCTTCAATCAGGTCGTGAGAAGAGCGATCGCGTTGAATAGAAGTCATATCAGGGCCAAACAGCCCACCTTCCTTGCCGATAGCATGGCAGGTAGAGCAGATTGCTTTACCAAAAAAAAGCCGCCGACCTCGTTCAATATCACCCAGGGTGATATGCTGTTCTATTTCGTGGATCCTGTTTAATCGTTCGGTCCTGACAAGATTCAATTTATCGATCAGGGCCGCAATGGAAGCATTCAACTCCTTTGGATATCCCTCAAATGTTTGCCGGAGAAATTCCTCAGTAAAATTATCAAGAGTGGGAGCCATTTGCAAAGCAGTGGACAAGGCCTGGCCAACTGCCAGATCCTTACCGTGTCTGAAAACAGGTAACAATCTCGGAAGAATAATAGCATCTGCCTTTGGCAAAACATCCAATGCCAGGTGCAGCATTTGTTTCTCTGATAACCTTCCCTGGCTCAGCACTGCGGCTGCTTGCAGTCGAACAGGTGGCGATATATCGTTATGAAATTGACCCGCCAGAAAATTGAAATACTCATCAGACAACAGTGTACTGTCTTTCAACATAGTACCTATGGCAGAAATTCGCAAAGATGCCGGATTAGTCAGGTCCATGGCTATTTGTCGGATAGGAGCAGTCAATGAAATCAGGTTGTGCAATCGAACGAGATTTAATGCCTTCATTTTGATGTTTAGGTCGGTGGCTGGAGAAAGTTCTTTCCCAACAGCAGTTGTCCAAACTGCAGGAAATTCAGCAACGGTACAAGCTGTAATCGTTTCGAGTATAAAGAGCTTCCTTGCTGGTGAAGAACTTGCCAGTAGCCCGACTATATATTTCTGCATCACCGGATTGCCACAGAAGGAAACAAGGATTTCACCAAGTTGGCTTTCATCATTTGAAGAAAGTACAGGTTTTCGCATTCGGCTTTCAATATAATTTACCATTGCTCCAGCCCATTCGGGGTGGTGGCCCAAAACCCATACAGCTGTTGACTGTATAAGGCTGTCACCGGAGGCTAAATAAGGCGAAATCTTTTCGGCTGTTAGATTGGATAGGTTCATTTGATCCAGCGCTATCAGGGCTACACGTTTTACTTGTGATGAAGGGTGGTCCAACCCTTTTTGTGTAAGGGAAGGTTGATTAAGCAGAATCAGCGAATAGGTTATTGCATGTTCGATATAACGATCCTGTAAGCCTTCTGCGGCCAGGAGAAGGTTGGGTACAACGGCTGGTACGCCAATTTGGCCCAGGGCAGTAGCTGCTTGTCTCTTGCATGCATGCACATCGGATTTTAAGATTTGTATTAACCTATTGATTGCATGCTTATCTTTCGCCAGTCCTGCTGCACGCGCTGCCGCTATTCGAACATCAGCGACAGAATCTTCCAAACCCAGTCGCGCAATTGCAATTGACTCAGGGGTGCCTAAAGCATAAAGTGCAAATACGGCCCTGGTCCGGGCACTTGCACTTGCAGAAGTTTTGAGGATGTTTGCTAATGAATTTAAAGCTCCGGATTTCGAAGCAATTATTGATTCGGACCGATCCGCAACAATTGGGCGAGGGTCTTGCAAATAGGCTGCAGTCTGATCAGCAGTAATCGAATTCCAGTGAATCAGCTTTCCAAAAGGGTCTTCTACCGCACTCGCAGATTTTTTTCTTACTCTATAAATTGACCCTTGAAGTTCTGGTTTTGAAACTTGCGAAAGCGGGCATCCTTTAATAAACCAACCGCCGGTTTCAACGATCAGCAAACTTCCATCTCCATCTTCCTGCACATCCGTGGGGTGGAAGTCTTCCTGGTCGGTAGAAAAGAAAACTTCGTCTTCAGTTCGAAAAGAAGCTCCTTCACGAATGAGTTTGTGCCGGAGCACCCGGTGTGTGTTGAATTGTGATGAGAAAAGATTGCCGAAGAAATCTTCTCCCATCACGGTGCTCCTGTATCGGCATAATCCGGATGGAGCGACGCGTGAATATTTGCTGACTGGAGTCATCAGGTCTCCGGTTCGTGGAAGTTTGTCGCGTGCAATGTTGGCATTGGGCTTGGGATAGATACCTCCCTCGGTCCAATACATTAGTGCATCACGCTGCCCGGCACTTGGATTCGTAAAATAGGTCATGGTACCCAGAGGCTCAGAAGCCGCTGTAAAAGTTAAGCCTATAGGGTTATTCATACCTCCGGCGGCAACCCATTGAAGATCCGAACCATCCGGTTTTACACGCCAGATGCGCGAGGTTTCTCCTTTTAGTTGAACTCCTTCTTTGCTGGTAACATTAAACCCTTCAATAGCACTGGTCATATACAACCAGCCATCAGGTCCCAGGAACGGGCCAATAAGACTATTCGCGTTGATGTTTAAGGTCCATCCTGAAAGCAGAATCTCTCGCTGATCCGCAATGCCATCACCATCTGTATCGGTAAATTTTAATAAATCAGGCGCTGATGATGCATATAAACTACCCCGGTAAAAAACGCCCCCTTGCGGAAAACCCACTTTATCAGCAAAGATGGTGCTCTTATCATATTTACCATCGGCATCCAGGTCTTCTAGTAAGTTGATTCTGAACTGTGGGTTTTCGATTGCATCTTCGGTTTTTTCATAGACATTGCCAATGGATTCAAAAACAAACAGTCGCCCGGTTTCGTCTACTGTCACAAACATGGGATAATCAACCAGATCGGGGCCGGCAGCTACTTCGACCGTAAATCCATCAGGAACCTGAATGCTGGGTTTGTCAGCATGGTGGCCTTTTGTGCAGGACAACAGGCAAATCGAGGTGAACGCCATGAACATATTGAATAGTCGATTTAAAGGATACGGTATGGTCATAAATTAATGGCTAAACAATTCGGATACAAGTTTAATTTAATTGATATCCAAACCTGTGGCGATACCAAATATTTTTATCAGATCTGCTAATATAATATAAAGAAAATGATATTTGGTTTGAAGATGAATGTCATTTTCAGCAACATGGAACACGATGCCGGATGTGGATTCCGCCTGAGGTAAAAAGACCCGGTACTCCGGCATGCACCTACCCGAAAGAGTGTTGCCTTATTTGGCGGGGTGAGTGCAAGCAATGGACAGAAGGTGAGCATGATGACTTCTGTCTTTAATGCCGAACATTTCTTGGTTTTTTAAAAATCATTTTAAAACATAGAAAACGAGGAAAGAAGATTATGCTGATACTGCATAATGCAGGGTATCATCATGAAAGAATGATTCGGCCATGGTTAAACCAGAACAAAAGCAAGATTAAGCTATTGTTTTTATCTCCTTATAGCCCTGATCTGAATAATATTGAAAGAGTATGGAAAATGACAAGACGGCTATGTACACCTAACAGATTCATACCGAGTGGACATTTATAATATTTCAGCCCAGTCGTGGTCAACCTCAGAATTGGGTTTAGGTCGTTATGGCATTTCCGCTGTCGCAACAGGCAATAAAGTATTTTTTGCAGGCGGACAGAATGGGGATGGTTTGTAACGGTACTATTAGACCCGTATAGGATTTGCATGGAACGGCTATCCCAATTGGATACAAATTTATATTATTTAAATAATTAATACATTAGTTATTGAAAATCAATAATAGAATATCCAGTTGGTACAAAGATCATAGCCAGTGAATGGATTGGGTTTAAAATTGCAGTCTCCGTACTCACCGGATCAATAACATTAAAATATTAATTAATATTAGGTGCAGTGAAGTGACTATTTTTGCAGCCGTTACATATCATTAAACAATCCTTCATGAAAATACTGGTTGTAGACGACGAAAAAGACATTCAAATCTTATTTGAACAGCGATTTAGAAAAGAGATCCGGAACGGAGACATTCAAATGGTATTTGCTTTCTCCGGTGAAGAGGCCCTGCAGTTCCTGAATACTAATGACCATGAAGCCATACTTATCCTTTCCGACATCAATATGCCCGGGATGAGCGGACTGGAATTGCTTAAACAAATTAAAACCAAATATAAAGCTCCCCCACCTGTAGTCATGATGATTACGGCCTATGGGGATGCTGATAATTACAACCATGCCATCTCCCTCGGAGCAGATGATTTTTTGACTAAGCCACTGGATTTTACTATCTTAAAGGACAAATTAAAAAGCTTGGCGGTATGACCAAAATTTTGGTGGCTGACGACGAAGCCGACCTGGAGTCATTGATAAAACAAAAATTCAGAAAACAAATCCGTGATCAACATTACGAATTTGTTTTTGCGATGAATGGCAGGGAAGCCCTTGAAAAACTAAAGGAACACCCGGATACGGCCATGCTCCTGAGCGATATCAATATGCCTGAGATGGATGGTCTCACTTTATTGTCCCGCATCAAAGAAATCAATCCCATCCTCAAATCGGTGATTATTTCAGCTTACGGGGATATGGATAATATCCGAACTGCCATGAACCGGGGCGCTTTTGACTTCCTGACCAAGCCGGTCAATTTTGATGACCTGGAGATCACTATGGAAAAGACGATAAAATACGTCGCCCAACTCAAAGAAACCGTCAAAGCCCTGAAAGAAAATAATATCCTGCGAATGTATGTAGATGAATCGGTCCTGAATTTTATGAACCAAAAGGAATTTGGAGAATCCGTTCTAGTCAACGAAACCATCCAGGCCACCGTCGCTTTTATTGACATTACGGGTTTTACCATGATTACGGAAAGAGAATCTCCGGACAATGTGATCCATCTGCTCAACCAATATTTTGATGTCATTGCCAAAGAAATAATTAAACATGGTGGATACGTGGACAAATTTATTGGTGACGAAGTGATGGCCGTTTTTCGCTGCGATTTTCACCTGGATAAGGCCATTGATGCCTCCCTGGCCATACGTAAAGCACTTGAGGCGTTGCCTGATGTAGGCAGTGGTCATTATCATCCTAAAGTTGCTGTGGGTATAAACTCAGGTGAGATGATTTCGGGTAATATTGGTTCTGAAGATCTGAAAAGATTGGATTACACCGTGATCGGAGATGTCGTCAATACCGCTAAACGACTTCAGGCTGTAGCACGGGAAGGTGAAATTATTATTTCGGAGGCTTGTTACGAAAAAGTAAAAGAATCCTTTAAATTGAAAAAAGTAGGAGAGGTCGTCTTAAAAAACAAAGCCCACCCCATAGGTGTGTATCAGGTCCTGGATTAAATCAGTTTTAATAAAAGATCAATCATTTTCCTTGTCCATCGGGTAAACGGAGGGAGCACCAGATGAATACCGGCCACAGGGCTCCATTGGTTCATAACAGCCTTGGCGTTGGAAAATTCAAGGAATGACCAGAATCCATGACTTTTACCAATACCGCTGTGATTAAGCCCACCGAAAGGAAGATTAAAATTGTAATAATTTATTCCCATACTGTTAATAGTCAATCCTCCTGTTTTCACCTCGCGTCTTATCCTTCGTTTGGTTAACAGGTTCCTGCTGAATAAATAAACGGAAAGCGGGGTATCCCCGCTATTGATATGATCGATGACCTCCTGCAGTTCGCGATAAGTTTTTATAAAAAGAATAGGTCCAAAAATTTCTTCAGTACATATCTTCATATCTTCTGAGACACCGGATAATACCGTCGGGCCAATAAATTCCTGATCCGGCTGCACCACTCCGCCATATTCGAGTTTGGCCCCTTTGTGTAATGCATCATCCAGAATGTTTTTAACCCGCTCCAACTGCCGGCCATTGACCATCAGGGAATAATTGCCTTTTAATAATTCCGCTGGGCTGGATCCGAATTTATATTCCAGTTGTTTGATAAAGCCCTGGATAAATTTTTCCTTGATATTTTCGTGCACCAGGACATAATCCGGTGAAATACAAAACTGGCCGCTGTTGATCAATTTAGTGGTAGCAGCAAATTGACAGGTGGCATTAAGATCTGCCGATTCATCAATGATCAGTGGCGACTTTCCTCCCAGTTCCAAAGTGACCGAACATAAATGTTCTGCTGCTGCCTTCATCACCAGTTTACCTACACCAGGACTTCCGGTAAAGAAGATATGATTAAATTTTAATGCCAACAAATATTGCGCTACGGTGACATCACCTTCGATCACGCTGGCTTCATTTTCCTGGAATACCGATTGAATGATTTTTTTTACTACCACCGTAGTGTAAGGAGTATATTCCGAAGGTTTGATCAGGGTAACATTGCCGGCCGCATAGGAATAGATCAGAGGCATCAGGGTGAGATGGATGGGAAAATTCCAGGGCGATATGACGAGCACCTGACCCTTGGCTTCATAATGGATATAACTGTTGGCCCCAAATAAAAACCAGGGAGTACCTACCCGGTGTTTGGACAACCAGCTATTTAATTTTTTAAGGACCTGTCCGATTTCATTGAGCAAAACCAACATTTCAGCGATATCCACCTCAGGTGCCGGTTTATTGTAGTCGGAGTACATCGCCTGTTGAAGTTCACTCCGGTGACGGATAATCTCTTTTCGGAGTAATCTTAGTTTCAGGCATCGTTCCTTCACGGTGGACCCGGATGCTCTGGAAAGGTTTCTTTTTTGAAGCTGGTAAATTCGTTGAATTTCTTCTGCCGGGGTATTGGGGGAGATTTCTACTTTCATTTGTCAATAATCGCTATTTCAAAATCATTGATACCGCCTTCCAGTGGATAGATCACCCCTTGCCAGACAAATTTACCTTTGATACCGGAGGGAAGAGCAACCCTGGCCATCAGGTTTCCGTTATTCAGAGCGTACGTGGTGGATAACGTTCCAAAAGGGTGGGGTATACTGGCGCTCACTGTTTTTTGATTGCCCAGATAGGGACTAATGGTCACTTCCTTAAATCCCGGAGCACCTGGATTGATGCCGGCTACGATGGACAATAACTGATAGTTGGGTGAAGCAGACCAGGCATGGCAGTCCGATCTTACCGGTTCAGGATGCTCCGCGAAGGTAGTCAACCCAAAATCGATCATAGCCTCCCATGGTTTTAGCTCATTAATGAATAAATCACCGGCTTTCATTTTCTTCATGAGCTCAAACAAATAAAATTTAAAATAAAATGTGGCTTGTACTATGGAAGTATCCTTAAGCAAGGTAGAAAATACCTTATCCTCCTTGGATATTGGTATGGTATTGGTCAACAATGCCCAGATATTAGCATGCTGACTATATTTTTCTTTCTCCGGACTGTCAGCTATTAAATTTTTTGCCGGGTTCCAGCAAAGTTTATAAGTAGCAGCAGCAATTTGATTGGCCAGCGTTTTATAATGTTCGGCTTCAACACTTCGTCCAAAAGCTCTGAAAAGTTTTTCAGCCTGCTGAAGGGTGTAGACATATTGCAGCGATAAGATTGCAGATCCACCCTCTCTTCCGACAGGTGTGCCTGAATCCCAAACCCAGTCCACAAAATTCCACCATTCCAGATAACCATTCATCTGGTTTGGCGCTAATCTTAGTTCGTGCCAATCCAATACATCGCTTACTCCGTTTAACAAGGAACGGATCCAAACCTCGTCCTCTCTATGCATCCAGTAATCATAAATCATACTGACCCAATACAATGAAAACGGCGGAATGATTTGCATGTCGTTGCAGGGATAACGACTTTGAGTGAGGCCTTCATAGATGCGGCTTTGATTGTATTCGTTGATAGCCTTTCGCATTAATCGGTCATCCCCTGCTACATACAAGGAAATCAAAGCCTGGATCCGGGTATCACCGGTATATTGTAATTGTTCATAATAAGGGCAATCGTAGTAGGTTTCACCCGCACACAACTGAGCGGTGCGCCATCCGACATTCCAGATATTGCCTAAACCTGCCACATCGGAACTAAATGTTCCCTTTGCTTCAAAAGGATATCCGGTAAACATTCCATAAATATCTTCCAGGATGAGGGGCTCGGATTTGGTTTCAATATCCAATTGAACATAGCGGTATGTCCTGAACCACAGCGGGCGGAATAGCCGATGTGTGCCTCCATCTGCGATATATAAGTCCTCAAAGCCAAGCACCGAACGTCCGCTGATACTGTCCCGATGGGCCTTTTGCCTTTTTTCATCCATCAGTCCTTCTGCATAAGACAATTTTATGGTGGCTCCCTTTCCCCTGCTCGTAATAATTTGAGGATAGGCATTGGTCAGGTGTGATTGATCAATCAGGATACTTACTTTTTGAGCTTTAGGAATGGTCAGGGGACTTTTACCTTGTAAAAAACCTTGCCCGATTTTAATATTAGAGCTGCTTCTCCGTACTTGTGCCATACGCAAAAGCGATTCCTGCATCATAGGTATGGAGCGGGGTACCAGCATCCAGTTGCCATCACTCCCAAATCCTCTGGTCTTCGCATTAAACCAGGGTTTGATTGCAGCGGGCCAGGACTTATCATCGAAACCAGGTGATTCCCATCCCCAGGGGAATTTAGCACCATCTACCTGGTCACCGGCTCCGACCACAATATAAGTGTGCATCTTGCGGATATCATTGATCAACGGTTGATAGGCTTTATTGATGAAAGCTTTCCAGGATCCATTGGTATTGACTGCTTTTTCTTTTTCAGACTGACCCTGAACAATAAAGCCTGTCTGGACGGTCATCTGTGCATAAGGCGCATGTTCTCCCATGTTCCACACCTGGGCAGCCAGAACATTTTTTCCGGTCGTCAGAAAAGGCTTCAGATCATACGTGTCAAACATCCAATGTTGTGGGTCGCTCCGGGCAGGGCCAAACCCTATCGATTTATTATTTATAAACAGGCGGTAACGCTGGTCGGCACTGACATGGATAACAAAACTGTCAGGCACCTGGGTTAAATCAAAACTTTTTCTGAAATGGAAAACACCATAGGTGCGGGGTTCAATGCCACCAGGCATAATCCATTGCGCTGTCCAATGACCGATAGGTGCCTGGGGTTGTCCGAAGGATAAAAAGAATACTGTGGAAAAAAGGAAAACGAGTAATACTTTATTCATAACAATAGAATTGAATCCAATATACGAATTGATCGGAAAACAGTTTCTTTGCCGGCCGGTGTTAATCCACCGTTGACTTTAATGGTGTTCAAACCAATCAAATAGAACGCGGTTGACCGATGGAATGCCGTTGGATGTGGCATATAACCCGTATACACAGCCTACAAAACCTCCGGCGGTTTCAGTGCTTAAAAAACTACGGTCCATGGAAGATCTCAGCAACAGCCATTTATCCTTTTTTATGGAATAATAAAAGGAATAACCTTTTTCATCCACATCAACTTTGAAGATTATACCGGCATTATTTTTTCGAAGAGGTATTGAAGTCAATAATTGAGGGCCCAGGGTGTCATTTTTATTCCCGGGTCCTTTATACAACTGGACCACCGGCAGGCCATGGTCTGCCGATTTGCAGACGAAATAATAATGATTTTCATTTTGAAAAATCAGGAGGCCTGCTTTTTCATTGGAGGCCTGGGTTTGGAACCGCATCCGGGTGGACACATATCCATTGAGGTGGTTTTGCCGGTCTGCAATCATGGCTATGTTTTTAGGATCACTACACGTTTCCGGTTGAATTTCCAGGGTTAGATAACCTTTTTTATTTTCAAAGTTATACCATGTCTTCTGCGGTGTCCGGAGAAATACGTACCGGTTATTCAATACTTTTTGATCAAAATGGTCATGGAACAACTGGCCGGTGGCAAATTCATTGATCCCGCTGGTAAATTGATTTTTCTTCATGACCGGGGCCGGATAACTATACTGTACTTCCTTAAACCCCGGATTGATTACTGGCCAACCGTTTTCCCAGGCGACCGGAGCCATAAACGTTTCACGTCCGGTATTAAAATGATTGCCTTGATAGGGCCTGCAGCCTAAGAATACGGCATACCAATCACCATCCTGAGTCTGCACCAGTTCTGCATGGCCCGTCGAGGTAATTGGATTTATTCTGGATGAATCCAAATGCCTTTGGGTGAGTATAGGATTGTTGTCGTAAGAAACATAGGGTCCGTTTATGGAAGAACTTCGGAAGACCACTTCACTGTGATTGTATTCTGTGCCACCTTCCGCACAAAACAAAAAATAGTATCCATCTTTTTTAAGCAAATGCGGGGCTTCGATCCAAATTGGTTTTTTTTCAATATCCGTCCCCCCATTAATCAGTATTTTTTCGTTGCCTATGACTTTTAATTTTTCAATATCAAATTCATACATTCTGATCGAGCGGTGGCCATCATATAAAGGTTGATTATCTGGTGGCACGCTATTGTATACGATATAGGATTTATTGCCGTCAAAAAACAAAGATGGATCAATTCCAACGGCTTCGGGTGCGTATACCGGGTTGGTCCATGGGCCACGCGGATCTTTGGCAGTGATTACAAAATTGCCTCCTTTATCCACCAGGGTACAGGTGATGTAAAACAAACTATCATGAAAGCTGATCGAGGGGGCAAACAAACCTCTGGAAACTCCTGCACCGGTCAGGTCAAGTTGTTCTTTCCTGTTCAGGGCCGAACCTATTTGGTGCCAGCTGACCAGGTCTTTGCTATGCATGATAGGCAAGCCCGGGAAATAGGCAAAAGTCGAAGTAACGAGGTAATAATCCTCCCCGGAGCGGCAAATGCTGGGATCCGGATAAAATCCACTCAGAATCGGATTGGTATAAGTGCCCTGGCCGAAGGAACTCAGAGCACTGAATAAAAGAATAAAAACATAAGTACTTTTCATGACTACAGGATAGATTAAAGACCGACAACACGGTCCAGTTTATAAACTGGGTTTGTCTTAGTTAACGAAAAGAGCCTGTTCTTTCGTTTCTAAATAGTTTTTATTTCTTGCCTGGTTGTAATGATGGGGTCTCCGGTCTTTCTGTAGGGTCAACGAATTAATGTGACTGAGCCGGTTTTATGGGTTATTTGGCCGGAAGCGATAATTTTATACCGGAGCAGAAACACATACACGCCCGAATAACAAGGGGATCCGGCAACGGTATTGCCATCCCAACCTAATCCGGGATCTGTGGTCGAAAACACCGGTGCTCCATACCGGTTAAAAATCGTTAGCCTTTCCCATAAAATACCTTTGCTGCGTATTTCAAAATAATCATTGATCCCATCGCCGTCAGGAGTAAAAATATTGGGTATAAAAAGCGATGACCGGCAATCCTGGCTATCCACACGGATGATATAGTCTTCATGGTGACAATTGGAATAACCAACTTTAAGTCGGTAATTTCCGGCTTGATGGATGGTTAAACGGGGAGTGTAAATCGAATCCTGCCATTCCCAGGATATCAGCCCCGGAATAGACTTAATTCCGGTAAGCGATACGCCATCCAGTTCCATCGGAAATGAAAAAGAGCAACCCGAAACTCCTATTTCAAAAAGAGGTGTAGGGAATACCTCCTCCAGTCTGATCGAATCAATAAAATAGTACGAAATTTCACCATCCATACAATCGTGGTGGGCCTGGGGATAGGCCAAATCTCCTATTGTGAGATATCGTTCACCACCGCCGGCCTGAAAACAAACCTTCGTATGTACCCAGTTTTCATCCGGGTAGTCGATCGGAACGGTTATGGTAGCCGGAGTATTCAGATTCGTTCCGGGTTGATCAGAATAGGGGGGCAACCTAGAAAACAAAATGTCCAACCCTTTGGATTTGCATCCGGCATTCAATAGAACAGAGGTGTAAAAATGAAGCTGGTAGGTTTTTCCGGACTGTAGGGAAGCCTTGAGTTCTACGGTGATATATTCCCGGAATGCATTACTGGTCATAATGCCGGAATAAGCAGAGCCCTGCACTGCTTTTTTATATCCAAAATAATTGAAAGGCACACTGACTTCAGGTTGGGTGGCACAGGCATGGTAATAATTTGGCGTACCGTTGGTCGGGGTCCTCCAGTTTTTTACCACCCCATTAAATTGTCCAAGATGGCTGGGACAGATAGAATGTTCTTCGAACCCCGCATTAGGGACAAGATTGTGCTGTCCTTTGCCGGTAACCACCAGGGTCAATAGGGCGATACTACCAAAGAATGATCTCAATTTGCTTGTTTAATTCAGTCATTAATTTAAGTAAAAATAAGGCTACGTCGGATTTTTAATTGACCTCGTCGCCTTTCCTTGGGCTGCAGAAGGTTTGTCCTGGATCTTTGGTCCATAATTCAGAACTAAAATGAAAACGTTTAAATTGCTTTTGTTGATTGTGGTGTTATTAACGACAACCTTGTTGATGGTAGAAGGGGTTAAGGTGAATCTCCTCGCCCAACCCACGGTGGTTTCCAGCGCTTCAGCCCCTGAGCAAACCCCATTCAGTCCCTCGGTCCGACTCAGGTAAAATTGATTTAAATTGCTGCTGCTAATGAAAAACAGGCAGGCAGCTCTCGGGTTTATATTTTTTACACTTCTTCTAGATGTTATTGGTTTTGGCATCATCATTCCGGTACTGCCTTCGCTGCTGGCAGGCATGATCGGTGGGTCTATATCCGATGCGAGCAGATACGGTGGTTGGTTGATGTTCTCTTTTGCCGCCATGCAATTTTTCTTTGCACCGGTGTTGGGGGCCTTGAGTGATCAATATGGAAGGCGGAAGGTGCTCCTGATCTCTTTATTTGGTTTTGGCATTGATTATTTGCTTATGGCCTGGGCGCCGGATCTAAAATGGTTGTTCATTGGCCGGATCATAGCAGGAATTTCAGGAGCCAGTTTCACAACGGCCAGCGCATACATCGCTGACATCAGCACCGATGAAAACAGGGCACAAAACTTTGGCATCATCGGAGCAGCCTTTGGGCTTGGATTTATAATCGGACCTACACTGGGTGGGATATTGGGACAATGGGGTACAAGATTGCCTTTTATAGTTTCTGCTGTGCTTACCCTCATCAACTGGCTGTATGGTTATTTTATACTTCCGGAATCACTCTCCCCAGAACACCGGCGTCCATTTGATATCAGAAGGGCTAACCCGGTGGGATCATTATTTCAACTAAAAAAATACCCCACTGTTTTTGGTTTGATCGGATCATTGATTTTTATCTATCTGGCTACACATGCTGTGCAAAGCACCTGGACGTATTTTAATATGTCCACTTTTCATTGGAGTGAGGCTACGGTGGGATATTCCCTCGGTTTTGTCGGGATCCTGGTAGCCTTAGTGCAGGCAGTACTTATCCGCTATACCATCCCAAAATTTGGCCATATCAAAAGCCTTTATCTTGGTTTTTTATGTTACGCCATAGGATTAATGTTGTTTGCTTTCGCCACCCGGGGCTGGATGATGTTTGCTTTTAGTATTCCCTATTGTCTGGGCGGTATAGCCGGGCCTGCATTACAAGGCATTATATCGGGACAGGTGCCACGGAATGCCCAGGGTGAATTGCAGGGGGCGTTGACCAGTTTGATGAGTATGACTTCTATTGTTGGTCCACCGCTAATGACCACGGTGTTTTATTATTTTACCCAGCAGGGAAACCATTTATACTTTCCCGGCTCTGCTTTTTTCCTGGGTTCTGTTTTTATAGTATTGAGTACCCTGATAGCATACCGGAAATTGGGAAAACCCTGAATTATTTAAACGTTATAACTCCTTTCCAGACCTGACGCGGAGCCTGAGATCCCCCGAAAATATAAATCGTGTTTTTCCATCGTGTATAGGCAAAACGGTCAGTCCAGAATGGACAGGGATCCAATATTTCCCATTTGCTGTTCTTCAAATCTAACTTTTCACACGGTGAAAAATCACCCTGGGTCTTGCCACCAAAACTAAGGATATATTCTCCGACGGAAATAGCGCCTAAATTGCCCCTGGCATGAGGAATGGATGGTTTGGCCCCCACCTCTTTTTTAAGATGGTTGATATAAAAAGTACCCATTTGCGGATCTATACTATACCCACCGACCAAATACAAAATAGAGTTGTTTACTACGGCCGCGTTACTATACCTGCCTGAAGTCAGGGACGCTTGTTTTTGCCACAATTTAGACGAATCGTCATAGTACAGGATTTCCTTACAGTTGGTATAAAACTGATTGTTTTCACCACAAACTCCTACGGTAGCATACAATATGTCATCGACTGAATTGAGGGAAAAGCGGCTCCTGCCTTCTGGCAACGAAGGCATCGATTTCCAAACCTTATGGATTAAATCAAAATAATCTACCCTGCGCATAAAATGGGAAGAGTCATCAATACCACCTGCTACTACTATCCGTTCTTTCCAAAGAGTCACGCCTGCTTCTGTCCTTGGACCCGGCAAGCCTGCCAGATCAATCCAGGTGTAGTTGGCGGGATTGTATTTCATAAAGCGACCTTCTGTGCCGGCCAGTACATAAATCTCATCGTTGTAGGTAACGGCACTGCCATTGATGATATCGTGTTTGGCAGGGACATCTTTTGACCATACTATTCCTAAAGGCTCTTTGCCCAGATCGGGGTCGGATGGAGTGGGGGTTGAACAGGCGATACAAAACGAGGTGACGATGGCAATCAGCCAAAGAGATTTTGTCATGGGCCAAAGGTATAAAGTTCATCTGATTTTTATATTAAATAAAAATATAATATGATTGTGCCTGGCATATACTAATTTTGCCAGGTGTCAGTTTTAATTCACACGGAAGGAATAATCGTCAGGACCATAAAATTTGGTGAAAGCAGCATTATTTCTCACGTGCTGACCGAAAAATTAGGTTTACTCTCTTTGATCATGTCCGGGGTGAGCTCAGGGAATAACAAATCCGGTATGTTCCAGATCATGAATCAACTTGAACTGGTTATTTATTATCAGGATGCTAAACCAATGCACCGGATCAAAGAAGCCCGTTATGCCAGGATGTATCAGACCTTGCCGTTTGAGATCCAGCGCAGTGCAGTGGGTATTTTTCTTCTCGAAATGGTTCGCAAATGCCTTACGGGTGTCGAAAAAGATCAGGAATTATACCATTGGGTAAAGTCTGGATTAGATTATGCGGACCAGGATGACAGTCCCCTCGGTTGGTTACCACTTTATTTTTCGATTGGATTTACCCGGTATTTGGGCTTTAGGCCTTTTCACGATGGTGAGCCGGATTCTTCTTATTTTGATTTGAGGGAAGGGCGGTTTTCCAGCGAAATCCCGTTTCATGTGGATTACCTCGACAAAGTACCCTCGGGTTTGCTTCAGGATATCCTGGGTTGCTCCTCCCCGCATGAGTTGAACCAATTGGCTTTACCTTCAAAAATGTTGAGAAAAGAGTTGCTTAAAGCCATTCTGGACTATTACCGGTTTCACCTCGACCATTTTAAAGGACTTGATTCGCCACAAATTCTGGAAGAAATTTTGACCGCCTGAAATAAACCTATCCCCGATTGACGTTATCTAAATCCATCCATGTATATACCCTTTAAGGAGGAAATCAGATCATTTGTCATATCGGCCTTTCAGGGAAGGGATCTCAAAGACAAGTTATTGAGGATAGGATCGCTGGTCCTGGTTTCCGGCCTGTTTTTTCTCTTTCTGATCACTTTATTGGTCCGCATTGGGATTTTTGGTCCCATACCTTCACCGAGCCAGATCAAAAGTATAAAGAACCCGGTTTCTTCTGTTTTGTTTGACGATGAAAACAGGTTATTAGGGAAATATTTTATTGAAAACAGGACCAATGTAAATTACAGCGCGATATCTCCTCATTTGATCGAGGCTTTAATAGCCACCGAAGACCGCCGCTTTTATGAACATCATGGAATTGACCTCAGAAGCTGGGGGCGGGTTTTATTTAAGACGGTACTCATGTCCGATGAATCTTCAGGAGGAGGCTCGACCATCAGCCAGCAATTAGCCAAAAATCTGTATCCAAGAAAAAATTATTGGTTATTGGGTACACCGATCAATAAAATCCGCGAGATGCTCCTGGCTAAAAGGCTCGAAAGAATCTATAATAAAGAAGAAATTCTCACCTGGTATCTTAATACGGTCCCTTTCGGCAATGGAATCTTTGGCATTGAGGTAGCCTGTAAACAACTATTTAATACCAACACCGAGAGTATATCGGTTCAAAATGCCGCCGTTTTGATTGGAATGCTTAAGGCTACCGGGGTATACAGTCCACTCCGGAACGAAGATCGTTCACTGGATCGCAGAAATACGGTGCTCCGTCAAATGGCAAAAAATAATTTTATAACTACCGCGGACTATGATTCCCTGAGCCATTTGCCCATAAAACTCAATTATAAAAAAGAAGGGCACACGGATGGAATAGCCACGTATATCCGGGAACAGATCAGACTGGACCTGAATAAGATTTTAAGGGACAAACTGAATGAGGACGGGAAACCCTACAATTTGTATACCGATGGTTTAAAAATTTATACTACCCTGGACGTTTATTTGCAACGATTAGCGGAAGATGCGGTCAGGGAACGTATGACCAGGCTGCAGGCGGATTTTGACTTGCATTGGAAAAAAAGAGAACCCTGGGACCACCCATCGTTTTTATCCGATCAGGTTCCAAAAACAGATCGATATTCCCGGATGAAAAGGTCCGGGGCTTCTGAAGCAGAAATCGAACAAGCCTTTAAAAACAAGGTGCCTATGTCGATTTTTACGTATAAGGGCCAGAAAGACACCTTGCTTTCACCCATGGATTCCTTAAAATACTACCTGAAACTGTTGAATGCCGGTTTCCTGGCATTGGACTATAAAACCGGTAAAGTCAAGGCTTGGGTGGGTGGTATTGATTATGCCTCTTTTAAGTACGACCATGTCCGGTCTCGCCGACAGGTAGGATCTACTTTCAAACCTATAGTCATGGCTGCAGCGCTGACCCAGGATTACACTCCCTGTGATTATTTTGCCAATGACCATGTAATCTACGCTGAATACGATGGTTGGGAACCACACAATAATGATGGCAAATACGGCGGTTTTTATTCCATGGAAGGTACGTTGGTCCACTCGGTAAACTGTGCCGCAGTAGATGCCATTATTCAGGTTGGTACTAAACCAGTTATCGAACTTGCCAGGAAACTGGGTATACAGTCCGATTTGCCTTCGGTACCCTCGCTCGCCCTCGGATCAGCCGATATTTCTTTATTGGAAATGGTACAGGCGTTTGGTGTGTTTGCCAATAATGGTAATAAGGCCGAAACGTATTATATCAAAAGAATTGAAAACAGTAAAGGAGAGTTGATTGTCGATTTTGAAATGGAGAAAAAAATCCCCGAGGAGATCATGACCCCTACCCAAGCTCAACTCATGGTTCAAATGTTGAAATCGGTCGCGGAATCTGGGACTGCCAGAGGCCTCAAAACCATGTACAGTATTGGTTCTGAAATCGGAGGCAAGACCGGTACGACGCAAAACCAGACCGACGGTTGGTTGATTGCCATTACCCCTAATCTTTCCATCGGTGCCTGGGTGGGTGGTGAATGGCCCCAGATCCGGTTCAGATCAATGAACCTGGGCCAGGGCTCTTATACTGCATTGCCTATCTGTGGAAGTTTTTTACACAAACTGAATGCCAGTAAATCGGTTAAAAAATTTCAAGGAGGATCATTCCCTCCGCTGACCGATGAAGCTATGACGATGTTGGGCTGTCCCTATTTTATTGAAAATGAAGGAGAAGACCTCGAACGCCTGGCCCTTGGAGAGTTTGGATTTGGAGATACTACGTTCATAGCCATGCAAGTGGACACAGTAAGGGACATCTCCAGAAGGAAAAGAGCACGCGAGCGTGAAAATCGGGGGATTGGCGGTTTTTTTGAAAGATTATTCAAGAAAAAAGAAAAAGCGGACACCACTGCTCATTAACCTCACCTCACTACTCATTG
>JAWXBI010000013.1:0-4256 GCA_034439915.1 Saprospiraceae bacterium
TCTAAACTTATTTTTTCCGGTTTCATGAAACTTTCTTTCAACAATTTAACAATTCTTCACCGCTATCGATGGGGCTGACCCAAAAGTAGTAGTTTGATTTTCTTCTTTTTTTCCCCCTGTCCCCTCGCTTCGCTTAGGGGAACCCATTTGTTAAGCTGATCGCGCGACTTGTAAATTGTAGCATTAGTTTGCAGAATATTTTCCAAACAAAAGAATAAATCATTATATCTAGCTTTACTTCCAAACATTTCGGTTCCCCTAAGAGCGTAGCTCGAGGGGACAGGGGGAGAAAAATTAAACAACAGGTATTGAATTTAATAAATGTTAGTTATGCCTCTCGGTACTAATTTTTAGACTTTTTGGTCAACCCCCAATATCTGATGCTGCTTAAAGTTCTCCTAGCGCCGCTTTCGCCGCTATCGCTATATTTTGTAATAATAAAAGTAGATTCCAAATAATCTGACTTTTTAGTCACCCCCAATACTTAACTAAATATAACTCGATTTCGTAGTTTAACTTCATGAACAAAATATCCAAGTTCCAAAACCATGATACATTAAATTTTTGACAGATACAATCTGGTTTACCTGAACCTAATATACTTGGAAAATGAATTCAATATCTCTAAGCTGCGTCTTTGCGCCTTTGCGTGAACCGTCACCTCTGCAACCATTTATCAAACCAACCAAATGCCTCTTTCTGCATATCCGCATCAAACTTATGTGGCCCGGGATAATAGGAACATTTATAACGATCCAAAGCTCCGGCTTTTTGGTATACCTCGGATAATATCTGGTCGGCTCGTTTCATCTCCGGCATCGTATACAGGGCATCGTCGATATCATTCAGGACCAAAGTAGCAAGGGGTACTCTCAGCCCCAATATTTCCGGGAAATCCAGTTCTTTGGGAAGTATAGGTACATAAGTCATCCAGGTATGAGTATACGATTTATAGAGGATAAAATCTTTCCAGGTCGACATAAAGCCGACACAGACTGCACATTTAATCCGGGAATCGAGGCCCCCCATCATTACAGTCCTCAATCCCCCGCCGGAAAGGCCTCCGCAACCAATTCGGCTGGCATCTACTTCTGGCCGGGCACACAATATATCCAACGCTTTCTGGTCCTCCGCAAAAAATACTCCGGGCCAGGTAGTGCCGGCGCTGAACAGCGATTTGGCCATGATGTGTTCATGTTGTCCTGCCCATTCATTATAGGATTTAATATTTACCGGGTTTTCAGGATCCTGATCCGTCATTCCTCTGCGAAGATGGACAGGTATATCCTGCATCATGACCCTGCGGCTGGCAAAATGAAAAGCATCCGATACCAGCACAACATATCCCTTTTTGGCTATTTCATTGGCCCAGGCAAATCCACTATAGTAGTCTTGCTGATGACTCGACATCAAAGGATGTTGCTGGTCAGCCGTACGGGTGATTTTCCGTGTACCAAAATATTTGTTGCCCCCATGATCATGAAACGCGAGTATTCCTGGCATGGGACCCTTAGCATTCATGGGTTTGAGCAATATCCCTTCAGTGGCTCGTCCATACGGTAATTGCCAACTTAATTCTTCAATATGTAAACCATCATAGTTATATTGCCGATTGACCTTCACTGCCGGCAAACCTCCCAGATCAGGCAAACCCAGTCGTTCTTCCAGCTTTTTTTTGGCAACGACTCTCCAGGATTCCGCGTCCAACCATTCTTTATTGCGAAATGAAAGTGTTGGGAGCTTTCCTTCCGTTAAAGAATTAGCCCAGGGGCCAAATTGTCCAATAATGCTCAGGTCACCATCTGCAATGGATGTATCGATCTGACCAAATACCGAACCTGGATCTGAAATGGAATCAGAGGCCGAAGCAAAAGGAAACCCGGCAATTCCCAGGCTGCCCAGTCCTGCGTATTTTATAAACTTTCTGCGTTGGTTTTCCATAAATAGTATTTTTAAGAATTGATCTAGCTCTTATGTCAGTAAGAACCTATTATTTTTTCATTTAATAAGAATTCGTTTACAAATTCATCATCATTCAAATGGGGGTAGGCATTAAATACACGATCAATTTCATCTGACTGTCCGTTTGATAATTGCTCCCGTGGATTTAAACACCAAATGCCTTTTAATAAACCCTGCCTTCTCAATACTTCATGAATACCTGCAATACAACCTTTAAACTGATGTGCTGTATCAAAAAAAGCTGCATTACAATCGGTAATTGTCATTCCCATTGATAATAAAGTTTCTATTCCCTGATAATTGTTTAGCAGACATTGTTTGATCGCAATCAATTGGTCCACCGCATTTTGTGTCCAGACCGCCCAATGTCCCAATAATCCGCCTACAAATCTTTTTTCAACAGTTTTTCCATTTACCACAAACCGGTAAGGCGTCAATAGATCCGATACGATATTGTCATCGTTTCCAGTATACAATGCAATTTCATCTTTGCGTGGAGAATCACAAACCGCCCTTACAACATCCAGGGTCTGGTACCGATTAAACGCGGCTACTTTAATAGCATGCACATTGGGGATTTCGACAAACAAACGCCAGAAATCATAACTCAACACCCTTCCACCTACAGCTTCTTGAAGGTAAAAACCGATTACGGGTATTATTTCTGATACTGCCCTGGCACGATCTAATAATTCTGTTTCGGAAACCTGGGCTAATCCTCCCGGACTAAGAAGTCCAAAATGATACCCATATTCAACGGCCAATGTTGCCTCTTTTAGAGCCTGGTCCGTTGGTCCGCAGATACCTGCAATTTTAATAATTGGTTTGGTTGACCCGGCCTTATTAATTTCTTCAGCGGCTAATTTAAGTACAGGTTCAAGTAAATTAATGGAAGGATCCCTGATTTCAAACTGAGTGGTATGGACACCAACTGCAACCCCGCCAGCCCCTGCTGCCAGATAATATCTGGTGAGCAGGCGTTGCCTTTGTTCATCTAAATTCAGGTTTTCATCCAATGCCAGGGGATGGGCAGGGATTACTGTACCAGCATGCAGATGTTGAAGTATGGATTGGAAGGAGTTGCTCATTCAAGTGCAATTGGTTAGTTTGACCATCAGAAATTTCCTTTTCTTTCTTGAAAGTGAGTTTCCTTATCTATCGTCTTGCCGCCTTCCTTTAACCAGGTAACGACTAATTCCATCATTTGTCGTAAACTGACTTTAGGATATCCAAATAGTTTAAACGCTTCAGAGGCATTACTAAGGAGTGCTGTGGATTGTTCATCGCCTTTAAACTCAGGGCTTTTATCAAACATACGTCCAAATTCTGCTGCCATCCAGCGCACCGAGACGATTTCCGGACCTGTCACATTTAAAAGTTTTGCCGGTACCGAACAATGATGTAATGCCCGGATGGCTATTTCATTGGCATCACCTTGCCAGATCACATTAACATTGCCCATGTTCAGGTCAATTGGTTTATGAGCCAGGACCGATTTAGCGATCTCCAACAACACGCCGTAACTAACATCATTGGCATAATTGAGACGAAATATCAATATTGGAGTTTGATTGATCTGGCTGAAATATTGAAATATCCGTTCACGTCCCAGACAAGACTGGGCATATTCGCCGACAGGGCCAGGAGCCAGATGTTCTGTAGCACCGCCCTGCACCACAGGGGTCAAGGGATATACATTTCCGGTTGAAAAGACGACAATACGAGATTGTTTGAATTTATTGGCCACCTGTCCTGGCAAATAGGTATTCATAGCCCAGGTATAAGACTCATTGCCCTGGGTGCCAAATTTTGTCCCGGCCAGATAGATTACGTTTTTGATTTCGGGCAACGCATTGAGCTGATCTACGTTCAATAAATCAGCGCTTAGGGTTTCAATACCCCGGTCATTAAGTGCTGTAGCCAAACCCGGTTCCGTAAAACGAGCAACACCAATAATCCTTTTTTGGACACCAGCCAGGTCGGCTGCTTGTTTAGCAACCCGTGCAAGGCCAGGACCCATTTTTCCTCCGACACCCAATATCAGAATATCCCCATCCAAAGAGGCCATGTCCTCTATTAAATATGCAGAAGGTTGCAGGAGTTGTTTATAAAGAGTAGCAGTATTTTTCAAAACCGATGAGTTTTATCCCGAATAAAATTAAAACTCTAATTGCTTAACAAGTCTTTTATTTTTGTCCAAAGTTTATAAACATGGAATGGATCGATTATGTAGGTTTGTTTGGCGCTTTTTTATCATCCGTCACCTTTGTGCCCCAGGTATATAAAGCCTGGCA
>JAWXBI010000014.1:0-5720 GCA_034439915.1 Saprospiraceae bacterium
TCATCACCCTTCTGATATTTATCGCGCAGTCGGTACCCATAAAGCCGGCTGAAGGTATCCCAATAGCCGGCGGTAAAACCTCCTTTTACGTCTTTGATCAGATCAAAAAAAGAGACATCCAGTTCTCGTTCGATCATTTTAATCATAACCTTTCCCTGCATCCGGGTCATATTTTTAAAGGTATCTTTATAATCGCTTTTCATTTCTTTATTGACGGTGCGGATGTATTTTTTCCGCTTCCCACGCTTCAGGTCCTCCGTCTCTTCTTTGATCTGTCGATATACTTCTATAGCTTCCTTTGCAAAAGGATAAACATCAGCAGCATATCTTTTATACCTCATGTATAACTTGTATTCGTCGTAATTTTTAAACTGCCGTGGTGAACTTATATTGACATCCTGAAGGTCGGCGATGTATAAGGTGTCATCCCCGGAGATCAATAATTTAACAACTTGCCCCTGTACAACCCTCCGCACTTCCTTTTCCGGCAGGGTATCTTGTGACCAGGAAACAAAATACAACAGCGTGCAGATCAACAGGAGGTTGAATCGTTCATACATTTTGACTAAAACAGATGACCTTTGTATAAAAGTTTGTATCCTGCGGTATCTTAATAATTTAATAACTAAAATGTCGTTAATATAGCGGTTTAGGGGTCGTAGGGCTATTTGGAACATAGATGATGAAAAGAGGCGGTAATTTAATGTGGATTTTAGTAATTATTTCAATTCAGCTGTTGCCAGCCCAATTTCGTTTGGAAAAACTGGGGCCTGAGATCAACTCCAGTCTTTACGATGAAATATCTCCGGTGGTCTCCCGGGATGGTCGCACCTTGTACTTTACCCGGACAGGTGCTCCCGATTTTCACCGGTCCCTGATCCAGGAAGAAGTCGATCTTTCCAAAACCTTGTCGGAATCTGAATATTTCCAGGTGCTTAAAAACGTGTACTCTGAAATTGCCAATAAGAGGATAGAGTCCCCGGCAAGTTCATCTATCAATCAGGATATCTGGATTGCAGACAGCAGAAACCGACAGTTTGACCGGATCTTCCACCCAGGTTTTCCGATAAACAATGCCCTCCCCAACAGTATCTGTTCCTTATCACCAAATGAAGGTACCATGGTAATCATCAATCACTTTGCCCGGGACGGTAGTATGTTTAAAGGTTTTTCATTTATCGACCGGAAAACTGATGGTTCATTTACCTTTCCTGATCCAATCTATGTACACGATTTTTATTCCAATTCGCCCGAAGTGAATTTATGTATGAGCCGCGATGGCGATGTTGTAATCCTTTCACTCAATAGAAAAGATAGTCAGGGTGAAAATGACCTTTATGTCAGTTTTAAGTTAAAATATAATCTTTGGAGTGAACCGGTTAATCTTGGCCCCGTGGTCAATAGTAAATTTCGCGATTTGACCCCTTTTATTTCAGAAGACAAATCAAGATTGTTTTTTGCCAGCAACCGCCCAGGGGGCCACGGGGGGTCTGATATTTATATGACCAGAAGACTGGACTATACCTGGTCATCCTGGACCAAACCGGAATTGTTGATTTCACCTGTCAACTCAGGCTATGACGACAGCAGTCCTGTAGTCATTGACCCTTTTCTTTATTTTACTTCCAAACGGGATGGCACCAGCGATATATTCAGGATAGATTACCAATTCCAACCTCCAGTACTCAAGATTGCCCAGCCGATCGTATTGAGAGGTTCTATTCGCAACAGTATTACCCGGGAATTGATGGAAGCGAATTTATTGTTTGGACTCAGCCGATTAGCAACACCGGACCAATTATATACTTCCTCTGATGGCAGGTTTGAAATCAAACTGGATAAATCCGATTCCTATCGATTGCTCCCTCAAAAAAAAGGGTTTATAGGTAAAGGCCAGTTGGTTGATGTTGCGATATTGGATCAATCCAACGCAAGATCCTATGAGATAGATTTTTATCTGTCCCCATTGGAGGTCAATCAAAAAATTGAAATAAACAATCTTTATTTTGAGCGGGGAAAACCCAATTTGTTGCCTGTTTCGTACCCTGAACTGGACCGTTTGGCTGAGTTATTGGATCAAAACCCCGGAATTCATATCCGTGTTGAAGGGCATACGGATAGTGTGGGTAAATACTATGAATTGCTGGATCTTTCCCGATCGAGGGCAGATTCGATCAAAAAATACCTCGTAGACCAGGGTGTAGTATCGGCCAGGATTACCACTGCCGGCTATGGTGGCACCCGGCCCATATCAGAAAACAATACGGAGGATAATCGGGCGTTAAACCGAAGGGTGGAAATCATTATTACACATTCGGAGCTGGCATCTAAAAATCAGTATAAAAATCTACCCGAACCATCTGTACGAAAAACACCAGAGCCCCCAACGATTTGGGTGGATACCCTTTCCGCGCCTTTGGTTGTTCAGCCCGCCGTACCCCTACAGAATAGTAAAGAACCCGTTTTCCCTCAAACCAATCCTGCCGAGTCTGGCATTTTGTCTGACCCGTCAGAAAAAGCAATCAACAGGATTTATTTTCTACCAAATGAACTTGCAATTGAAGATTCTTCATTTGTAAAAATCAGGAGTCTCATTGATTTTTTAATCGCTAATCCGGCTACAAAAATCATCTTAAAAGGTATGTGCAATGCCACAGAAACGATACCCGATCCTGTTACTTTTGCAAAACAAAGGGCAATGGGGGTCAAAGAATTTCTTATTTTTAAATCTATAGCCCCAGGCCGCATCTCTATAGCTAATTTGTATGAACCGGATCAACAGGAAATGAGTGGGGTAAAGGTTATTATCCTCTATTAAACGTTATTCATCATTCACGCCCCTAATCCGGTACGAGTCATAAATTCCCCATTTATTGGTTACCTTTGCGCCTGTTTTATAAAAGGACCACTACCACCAACATCCTATCCAACCTATTTTTTTTAATTATTTTTTAATATGCCTTTTCGTACCCTCCAACTCATTGAACCTATATTAAGAGCCCTCAAAGAAGAAGGATATACTATTCCGACGCCCATTCAAACCCAGGCTATCCCGGTTGTTTTGCAAGGATCTGACCTGTTGGGTTGCGCTCAAACCGGTACCGGAAAAACTGCAGCCTTTGCTATACCCATCCTTCAGATTTTGAGTGCCAATAAATCCCATGATAAAAAAAGAAGGTTAAGAAGCCTCATCGTGACCCCCACTCGTGAGCTGGCTATCCAGATCGGGGAAAGTTTTTCGGCTTATGGCCGGCACACCGGGTTGACGAGTACTGTATTATTCGGGGGGGTCAATCAAAACCCGCAAACTGCAGCCTTGCGCAATAGCGTTGATATTGTGGTGGCTACCCCGGGCCGGTTGCTTGATCTGATGTCACAAGGTTATTTGTCCCTTCGGGATATAGAAATATTTGTGCTGGATGAGGCGGACCGGATGCTGGACATGGGATTTATTCACGATGTAAAAAAAATACTGGCAGCCCTGCCCAAAAAAAGACAGTCATTGTTTTTTTCGGCTACTCTTCCCCCGGAAATCATCAAACTGGCCGGTACTATATTGCATCAACCCGTCACCGTGTCGGTCACCCCGGTATCTTCCACTGTAGAAACCACTAAGCAAGGGGTGTTTTTTGTGGATAAGGGAAATAAAAATGCTTTGTTGGTCTATCTCCTGAAAGATAAAAACATTAAGACGGCATTGGTATTTACCCGAACCAAACACGGTGCGGATAAAGTAGTTAAAATCCTTTTACAAAATCAGGTCAGGGCCGAAGCTATTCACGGCAATAAAGCACAAAATGCCCGGCAACGTGCTTTGAGTAATTTTAAAGCCCAGACCACAAGGGTTTTAGTAGCCACTGATATTGCTGCCCGGGGCATTGATGTAGACGATCTGGAATATGTGATAAATTTTGAAATTCCCAATATCGCCGAAACCTATGTCCATCGCATTGGACGTACCGGCAGGGCTGGTGCCAAAGGCAATGCCTATTCCTTCTGTGATGCCGAAGAAAAAGCGTATCTGCGGGACATTGAAAAATTAATAACCAAAAAAATTCCGGTTATAGAGGGCCACCCTTATCCTTTGCAGATCCATAATCCGGTACAGGCACCCAAACCAAACCGCGAAAAAAGAAATTCTACTCATTCTGTGCGGAAAAGCCGGGGGACCAACACCCCACAAAGTTGGTATGGAAAGCCCAAGCCAGCCAGATAATCATGGATTAGGCAAAAACTGCAGTATAGTCAACCTTTGCTGGTTAATTCACAAAATACTAATGAATGACTCAAAACAACTTTACTTGTTCTAAATCATTCATTTATGGTTGGGAATTCTTCGTGTGCCCCTGGAGGAGATCCACCCAGAGAATTTAATTAATGATTGTGACCTTCGTGGCCTGGTTCAGCTTTTTTTATGGCTACCAATGCCATTCCACATTTGGAACATTTGTCGCCGTCTTTTCCTGTAACATCAGGATGCATGGGGCAGGCAAAAGCTACTGCAGTTGAATCCATTGGGGCCATCATCGTATCAACGGCAGCCATGGCAGCAGCCGTGCTGTCGACCATAGATGTGGTAGTGTCAGTACCCGTATTTTTACAAGCCACGGCTAAAAGTATAACCAATAGGCTGGAGAGAAATTGAATCTTTTTCATTATTTGTTTTATTTGCGCGCAAAATTAAACCCTTTAACGTCTGCTTAAATGCGTCTGCATACGAACAATTAGTTAATACAAAACTGACTTAATAAACGATTTATTCACAATTGAACCTGCAAATAAAGCAACACCCCCAGGAGGCAAAAAAGCATTACCTTATACTGAAACGGTCAATTTCAATATTTCCCTGGAACCCAAGGTGGTATCATGATGCAACAAATCATGGATTGATTTTCTGGCCTACCTGTCCATACCAATGAAATGATAAACCAGGTTTCTACCGAGGTATCATCCAATTAACCCTGTTTCTTTTGGAAGGGTCAGGCCATCTACTTAAATTTATACCCCCTTTGCCTTGCCGGATTGTATTTATTGTTTTTTAGTCGTATCCATCATCATGCTATCCTTGGTTGCAGTCATCATGGAATCCTTCATTGCAGCATGCATTATGGAGTCTTGTTTTGCGACTGCCATCAGCGAGTCGGCTGTGGCAGCTGCAGCAGCGGCGGCGGCATCGGCAGCCGCATTTTTACAGCTCATCGCTAAGAGAATAACTAATAGAGTGGCAAAAAGTTGGATCTTTTTCATTTCAATAATTTGAAGCAAAATTAGGAAAGAAAAAGAGGCTGTCTTAACAAAATTTTAATGATATATATTATTTCCAAATAGACCAGACCGTCAGAGATATATCCATAAAGGAGGCCATTAACACTAAATAGTGTTTTTGGTCCTGGTCTGAAGTCCTGAAATATATTTAGCCTTATTCGTTTAATCCTGAAATTTTAAAATATCGCAAATGCATCTGAAGATGGACCTGCCGTGCAGGGATTCTCCGGGACGATAAACTAGAAACAAACAGGGATCAGATTATACCAGCCTTAAATCAATGCAATAATATTTTAGTCGTGTAGTGATGGGATTTGTTTTTCACCTGCAAAAAATAAATCCCTTTGGTAAAGTGTCGCAAGTCCAGGGTTTGTCTTAATTCAGATGCATTTGAAATTTTTGATGAATAAACCAATTGGTTCAGTGGATCATAAATAGACAAGGTAAAATTTTCA
>JAWXBI010000015.1:0-13921 GCA_034439915.1 Saprospiraceae bacterium
CTGTATCACCTGATTTGCACCGGGAATTATTCAAAGTCGTATCACCGGGATTATGCTAGGACAAGTGATTACTGTAATGGCTTGAAAGGTGTGGATCTGAGGTTTCTCAGTCTGGAAGCCAGTGAGGCTAAAGCAAAGAGGTCGGATCCATGTAATTGGTGTTATCGGGGTAATTAAGAAATAAGTAAATCAATAGACCAACCATATGGAAAATCAATACAACTCATTACAATCAATCTGGGCAATAGCATTAGACGAATCAGAACAGAAATTGTTTAATGAAACAAAAGCTTTCTCCTCCTCAAACTCATTTGAAAGAAACAGGGAAATCCTTCAATCAGTAGAAACCCTGACTAAATCATTAAAGGATTCAAAGAAAATCCCTGCTTCAAGGATTAATTATTTTACCAAACCAGAATATAACATCTCCAATCGTAAAAGATCGAGAAAAGAGATTTTTGAAGGAAATGGTACTTCAGGAGACGCTATCTATAGTCATCCGCAGTTTATAGAATACTTATTGTATTTTGTAAATGGAGCCAAATTACCGACGACAATTAAGGAGAAGGCAGAAGAATTAATTGTGAATGCCCATTTCAAAGACATGGGGTGCGGGGAATTCATTAAATATTTAAAGGACCATAAACTGATTCCAAAGGATCTTCAATCAAGAAATACATTTTCAGAAGAAATCTTTAAACTTGCAATCGATGCCAATTGCGACATTCATAGTGCCATTCGATTAAGAAACCATGTAAAAAATAAGCGCTAATTGCATTACGACGCCTAAATTAATATCATTGCTTTTTCTAATTATGGAAGAAGATCAAACGGAATCTAGTGAAAGAAAAGGGTTGAATTTTAGGATTCAGTTTAATGAGAATTGGAATAACCCTACCTTCCTTTTCCTGACGGGATTTATTTTGTTTGGAATCATAATCTTAATATTTGATATTCATTATAAATGGGACTTGCCGGATTTATTAGTTGAAGCCCATGGTGTCCTGTTAGACATATTCTTTTTTGGGATTATTTTTTCAATTTACGATTCATATAAACATAAAAGTGAAAATATTCAAAGATGGCAGGAAGAAATAGATGATTATCGTGATTGAGATGAAAAGGAAGCAACCTATAGAATTGCAGGAAACATTCATCGCCTAGTCAAGGCAAACATCGTTAAATTAAATCTTTCCAGTACTTTTTTAATAGACGCAAAACTTTATGGTTTGAAATTAGTAGGAGCTGATTTTTCATATGCAAACTTAATGGGTGCAGGATTTGTAAAGTCTAATTTAAATGGAGCTATTTTTCATTTCTCTAATTTAAGAAAAATAACTTGGCACCATGCAGATTTGACTAACGCGATTTTGGATAATGCAATTGTTGATGAATTTACATATGGTAGTAAAGAGGAAAAAGAATATCTATTCACATCTTTTTTTAACAAATTAAGCTATAGTCAAGTGGTTGGGATTGAAGAATTGGAAAAAAAATATACAGTTTACAGATATGTATTATCTACAACGGTACAGTTTAGAATTGTTACCAAAGCCGAATATCAAAGACTAATTACTCCTCCAATAATAACCTTAAGAAAGTAATTTTTTGAATAATCGGGGTGGACTGACAGGGGGTTGAAAGAGGAACCAAATTCAGCTTTGATGTTGATGGCACCTCAAACACCTTATCCTGCTGGGAATTTTATACTAACGCTTCCCAAATCTTCACTTTGCACCCCATTAGTCCAGTTAATGATCTCTTATAAATTCCAAAAATTCTTCCACGGAAACTTCCAATGTTCTAAGATTGATCCTTATTAAAAAGGGATGAATTTCCTTTTTATTTTGATTATGTGTTGGGAAAATAACAGGACGTTTTAACCCAGTTTTTTGCCACTTTTCGTGTTGTTTTGAGGCAATTTGTTCGCATCCTTTGCTTTGTAAGAAAGCCCTCCAAACTGAAAGTTTTACAGGTCCTAGCACGGAGCTCATGCAAATACCGGTATCTCTCGTACCTGATATCCTGGCATCAATTTCTTTTTCCTTGAAATTTCTAATTTAGGTGGAATGTAAGATGGTTTTGGCAATTTCCGGACAGTCCATCCATGGTCCAGAAGCATTTCAAACAAAGTTCCGTTATTAATACTCCATTCTATGGTTTCATTTACAATAGATTTGAGTGATTCGATCGCTTCTTCCTGAGAATCACCCTGTCCAGCTAAATCAAGACCTGGAGAATATGCAATTATAGAGCCCAATTCTTCGAAAAGTTCGACACTTAATGCAATGTCAGCCAAACTCTTATCGATTTCAATTCTGTTCATTTATAGATCAATTAATATTGGGACTCAATGTAATTTATGGCAGCCAAGTTGACCTCAAATATAACGGATTTGTTATACTAGTAGTTTCAAACTACAACGTAATTTAATAATACAATCCGATTCATTAAGCTACTGATTTTTAGAATATTATCAACAACCTAATCTCTCCTGACGACCTAAATATACCTAATCACCTCCTCCTCCTCCTTTTCCGATGCCTCCCAGGCATAGTACAGCTTTACCACATCACTCAACTTGATGTCCTGGTCTGAGTAGTAGCTGTTAAATGAATGGCAGGTGATGCCCCAGCTGCCGTATCGTGCCTGGTTAACTGCTTGATCAGTATCCCGCCTTTTTTTCCCTCCTAAGGACTATGATAAGATTCCTGGTACGTGAAGGTTGTTAGCCCAATGAAGATGTTGAAACTCCTTTTCATCATTTCATGATTTAGTCCAGCACCATTTTCAGATGCGGTATGCCATCTTCCAGGTAGTATTGATGGATATCTGTAAAGCCAAAAGAATTATAAAAAGTGGTGAGATAAGCCTGAGCGCCGATTTTGATTGGATGTTGGCCAAATAGTTGACGAACCTGCTCAATAGCATTTTGCATCAGGTACCTGCCAAAGGCTTTTTTACGGTGTTGCGGATGGACGACCACACGACCAATGGATAAAAAACCGGGATAAGGCATCCCGGCACCAAATAATCTGGCATACGCCACCAGTACTTCTTCATTAAATACCATCAGGTGATATGCAGACTGATCGTATCCATCCAGGTCCAGGTACAAGCAGTTTTGTTCCAGCATAAATACTTCCTGCCTGAGCCGAAGAGCAGCATAAAGTTCTTCTGGTGTCAATACAGAGAAGGGTTTACATTTCACAGATAAGAGATCGGGCATTGAGTTGGGTTTAATTCACTGAATTCCACGTACAATAAATTATTTTTTTTGAGCAATTGGAAATCAATATTTTTTTGGCAGGATTGCCTGATCTGCAGTAGTTTTAAATGTATAATAACCCTGTATGCCCAAATGTAACCCGGTGGCGGTCTGCACTTCCACCAGTTTATTGCACAGGATCGAATTGGAATGCAGAATGTGTTCGAAAGGCTGTACAAATAAATGTGGTTCCCGTTGACTTAAATTAAGTTTGGTATCCGTAATGAATTTTTGCAGGGCAAAATCCCAGGGTGTAAGATTAAAATCCCCGGCAATCAGCGTAGTGTGATTTTCTTTAACAGCCCATTGAGCCACGGAATCTAAAAAAAACTGCACCTTATCAAAATCCAGTTTGTTCATTCTTGGCAATACGTGACATCCAAAAAACTGGATGGTATCAGTCTCTACTTTCAATTTTAATTTCACCAATGGTATCTGGTAAGCGCGCGAGGTATCGGAATACACCAGGACTTCATGGTCCAGAATAGGATACCTGGAAAAAACCATCATACCATAAGGGTCTATCCGTTTGAGTTCAACCTGATGAGGATATTGTTCTTTCAACGCATTTTTTAAGATGAGGGACCATTCCGGGGTTAATTCCTGAATATTTAGAATATCCGCTTCACTTTCAATCAGCCTGTTGGATAAGCTTTCAAATTCATCGGCTCCATAATTAATCACCACCTGACAAATACTGAATTCTTTTTCCTTGTTTGTAAAAAAAGTCTGAATACCACTGTTGCTTTTTGCTTTTAAAAACAAACACAAAACAGCACATAATGCCAGGCAGGTAAACATTATCCTCGGCCGGTTCAGTACCATAAACAACATGGAGGATCCTAAAAATATCAACACGGCTTCAAAGGCATAAGTGGTCAAATCTTTCAATGAAGGCCGGTCAGGGGTAAACAGGATTAACCATACCACAGCCAGCATCGAAATGATAATGCCGGTTTCTACCCAGGGATTTTTTAAAATATACTGCAGCTTTTTCATCCTATGATCCAGGAGTAAAGTTAAGCCCAAATGGCCATTGAATTAAATGCAAAAATCCAGCCCATTCTGTCCCCTGTCCTTTCCGGGCTTATTTACCTTAGTGCCAGGACCGTGGTGAGCCGTGAATTTATGGATTTTCCTTCCAGGGTCAGCGCCTGAATATTGAATATATAAATGCCCGTGGGGCAAAGCTGATTCTTCTCATCGGTACCGTTCCATTCGATATTTCCCTGATGATTAAGCACTACATTATCCACCAACTTTTTAATCAATCGACCCTGATCATTGTAGACATAGATTCGGGATAGATAATCCCGCGCTGGCAGTGAATAATTTATCTGCAAATAATCTTCATATCCATCCGCGTCTGGTGAAAAAATTTTTTGTTTTAGTTTAAAATATTCAGCTTGGTTAGTGGGTGGGTTGGTTGAATTGACTCGGGTAGGTGTCCCATAACCTTCCAGGCCCGAAGCCGAATGCCAGCGGACAGGTTCGCCGGGAACAAAAGGAGGTATTCTTTCCAAAGCCACCCCCTCCGTTGAAGTCAAAAACAAACTGTGATTATCTTCATGATAGGATATTGAATCAATGAGCGTTCCTGCTGAAGAATACAAGGTCAGTTGACCGGACTCATCCGGCAATCCGGGGAGGCTTTGCTGAATTAACCATTCGGGCCTTACTTTTTTATAATGGGACAATACATCAGCCGGTTCAGGGGTAAATACAAAATACGCTCCGGGTAACATCCAGCGATCTGAATTTACTCTTCTTTTTTGACCGTTGTTTTCATTGCCCAGGGACCATCCTTCAGGTGAAACTACCTTATCCGATCTGTTGTATACCTCCACATAATCAAATCCACCAACTAAAGGATTAAACAAAACTTCATTGATGATCAGGTCCGCATATTCTAATTGTTCCTTTTTGATAAAAGAAGTACTGAGCGGTATCGACCACATACCGATACAATTTTTTAGTTTAAAATTTAATTGATAAACTAAACCTCGTTGAACAGATGACGCTAATTTAATTTCCAGGGTCCCTTTTTTTTCCCCAGCGCTCACCGAATGAATACCAAGAGGAGGCAGGATATTAAAGGAGTCAGCATCCGGAGCATCTATTTGCTTATTGATTTTAAAGCCAATCGTATAATCATCTTTGACAGAAAACGAATCTATAACCCAGTCCAACGCAAAAGTTTTATCCGATACGGAATTGGGTCCTCCGGGGCTGCCGCCGGTTGAAGCAGTGGATGCTTTCCAGTTTAAAGCCCCGTCACATACATTGGCCGTATTGATCATTTCCAGTGACCAGCCTCCATTTTTTTTCTGGCTGTTCCGGTACCAATTGTCATCATAAGTCACAGAATGGATCGAAATTCCATTGTGAACCAGAGAGACCGTGCCTAAAGTATTTCGTATGGAAGGCCATCGGGCCAACCCGTAGGCCCTGCCAAGTGGCATAAACCTTTCAAAAGCATTTTTTTCACACAGGATCAAATAACTTCCCGGATGCAACAATAAAACGGAGGTATCCATGGAAAAAGAAGAGGATTCAAACTGCAATTGTAAATCTGCAAGATTGAGGGTATGTTCGGTTGGATTAAATAACTCGATGTATTCATAGGCAGGCAACCCGATCACCGGTAACGGATCTGCCATGATCTCTGTAATCAGCAATTGAAAAGGTAAAAGAATTTGTGGTTTTCCGTAATCGAAGAAAACAGAAAAATCATGGATTGGATTTCCGTTTTTATCTGTCAATTGTTTGCAAACTAATTGATAAGTACCGGTACCCCATTCCCGGTTAAAAGTCAGGATAATGATATCATTTTCATTGATTTGAGCCCTAATGGGTTGCCAGGATGGTCCGGCATCCATGTAAATCAAATAATTAGCGGGGTTCACAGCAACACCTGAATCAATGGGTTCGTCAAAAAATAACTGAAGTATATTAAGCTCTGCCCTTATTTTTGTAACCATCGGTGGTAAGGTATTGGTGTTGACCCCCCTGGAAGAGGAAATTGACCCTGGTATCCAGTTGGTCTTATCGGGCAAATCAGCATATACAAGTGTCGGGAGAATCTGCTGAGTTCCTTTTATAAATGGTGCTTGAATACCGGGTAAACAGACAACATAAAAAAGACTTATACTAAAAATATAAATGTATTTATTGCCCCATGGTTTAAAAAATAAACAAAATGAAAGAATGTATATTTGCGCCCTTAAATAAATGCATAGTTTTATGAAAGTCGCATGTGTTGGCGCTACAGGCTTAGTCGGTACGGTCATGTGTCAGGTGCTCGAAGAAAGAAATTTTCCGGTGTCCGAATTTATCCCGGTAGCTTCAGAAAAATCTGCCGGTAATAAATTTATTTTCAAAGGTAAAGAATATCGGATACACACGCTTGAAGAAGCGGTGGCACAAAAACCTCATCTCGCTTTGTTTTCAGCAGGAGCTGCTGTATCTACCGAGTGGGCACCCCGGTTTGCTGCTGTTGGCACCGTAGTAATTGACAACTCCTCAGCTTGGAGGATGGACCCCACTAAAAAACTGGTGGTTCCGGAAGTCAATGGGGATGTACTGACGGCCGATGACCTCATCATAGCTAACCCCAATTGTTCGACCATACAATTGGTCGTTGCCCTGGCACCTCTATACAAATCATATGGTATTAAACGATTGGTTATTTCCACCTATCAGTCCGTCACCGGTACCGGCGTTAAAGCAGTCAAACAATATGACCGGGAGCGGGTTGGAGACCAGGTGCCGGCGGATGAAAAAGCCTACAAACATCCCATCTTCGAAAACGTGATTCCACATTGTGATATCTTTCTGGAAAACGGATATACCAAAGAAGAAATGAAAATGGTCAACGAAACCCGTAAAATACTTGGAAATCCATCATTAAGGATAACCGCTACCGCCGTCCGTGTGCCGGTTAAAGGAGGCCATAGCGAAAGTGTAAATGTCGAATTAGAAAAAGACTTTACACTGAAAGATATTATGATGCTCCTGAGCCAGGCCGATGGAGTACAATTACAGGATGAGGTGGCAACTTTTAAATACCCTATGCCGTTATATGCTAAAGGAAGAAACGAAGTTTTTGTGGGGCGATTGCGCAAAGACGAATCCCAGGAACGGACACTTAATATGTGGATTGTTGCTGATAATTTGCGCAAAGGCGCTGCAACCAATGCCATTCAGATTGCTGAGTTTATGTTAAAAAAAGAATTATTACCTATAGAAGTCGAAGCTTTATAATCGACTTGATTGTACCATGGTTATTACGAGTTACTAAAAGACAACTGATTATACGTTATGAAAACTAGAATTGTATTTTGGGGAACGTTGACTGAAAACGAAAAAGTACTGGTTGCATTGCAACTTGATCCGGAGCAAAATAAAGTCCACGAATGGCTTTTTCCTCAATCCAGTGTCACCGAAGAATTTGCCAACACTATGATGAGGGATTGGCGTAATGACAAAGAAGTTGTTTTTCCTGAAGATACCAGGCATTCCGAAAAAGCACTGACCGCCTCCGAATCTATTTTGTCAGAAGGCCTGAAACCGGATAAAGACGATATAATCTCCCGGGCACAGACGGAATGGCATTTTATCGTTCTTTCTCATAAATTGAAACAGGGGTTTGAAAATGAATTTCAGGACCTGAAAGAAAAAACAGCAAAACTTTTAAAATACGATAATGACCTTTGGGAAGAGCTAAAAATCTTTTGGGACAAAGTTCAAAATCAGGTCAGGGAAAGAAATTTATTTAAAGAACATGCTCAAATCCTGAGAGACGGGACTAACGCTCTTTTTGAAAACCTAAAAAAACTAAGAAAAGCGGTTGATGAAGAGTTTGACCGTTCGTCCAGGGACCAGGTAAGCCAATTTCAAAAAAAGCTGGATGAAATCAATACCAAACTTGCCAATAACCTGAGCCTTCAGCCCATTTTTGATGAACTCAAACAATTACAGCATAAATTACAAGGTGTCGAAATGAACCGGAATGATCGCAGTATGGTCTGGGATCAAATCGATAAATTGTTTAAACACATTAAAGACAAACGATTCGGTCATAAAGAAGGTGTTCGGGAAAATAATGGTACCGACCGGCTTTCCAGGCGATTTGACGGTCTGGTCGAGGCGCTGAACAAAATGGAGTCCTCAATTAAACGCGATTACAATGACCTGGAATTTGAAAAACGAAAAGTAGCCAATTCTGAAGGGCAACTGGAAGCACAGATCAGACAGGCTAAAATAAAAATGATTGAAGAGCGGATCCGGTCAAAGGAGGAAAAACTCCAGGACATGAATTCCACCAGGACGGAGTTGGAAAAAAGACAAGAGCAGGAAAAACAGCGTGAAATCCGACGCCAGGAGAAATTTAAACTGGAACAAGCCAAACATGCCGCCGAGGACAGGATAAAAGATGAAATCAAAAAAGCGGCAGAAGCCCGTAAAGATGATGGGCGGATTGAAAAGGCGGCAGAAGCTATATCCGGTATCAAACCCGGAGCTCACCGGGATAATGTCCTCGATACCATTGGCACTACCCTCGGAGAGACCCTTGAAGATGTAGTAGATACCGTCATGGCTATATCCGAAGTTGTCGGTGAAAAAATACACGATTTTGCAGAAAACCTGCAAAATGAAAAACCAGCGAAAGAAGACAAACCAGCTTAATACGGAAGGTCAGGACCTATAAGTTGGCGATGGCAGCCTCCCGCTTTTCCATAGAATTACCGTGCGTCCCCCTGATGGTACCTCTGCAATGAGCTGATTGACACTGGCATTCAAAGGGCTCCATAGTTTCATCTAAAAATGTCGCGTAATCAAGAGTCAGTTCCTGGCCGGATTCGATGTTTTTTAAGGCGATCACATTGAGTCCATCATATCCGGTATTGGGGTCGCAACTGTGGTTTTGAGGTGCCCAGACCGAAGGATTATCGTCCCATAATATATACAGGTTTTTGCTAAGCGGGACAGCGTATCGTGCAAACAAGTCCTTTTCAACAGGCGTCCAGTGCTGGTCTACAAATCGTTTGGTGACGATTCGATGGCTACGGGATTCATTATTAAATATGACTTCGTTTTGCTCAATCGGACGGTCTGCATAGATTCCAAATCCATTGATGGAATCCCCCCTCATCAGGTATTTTTTTTGTTGTGTTTTATAACGGTATATTCCTTCCTGAATAATGTGATTCAAAAAACCCTGCTGCCCAACTCCGTCAAATTTTAAGATATAATCGGCAGAACCTTCATACCCATCGGAATAGAATACGGAACAGGTAAAATTGATTTCCAGAAAAAAAATATCCCCATTGCCGTCTACCCTGAAATCGAGCCGGGCATAACCTACTCCGCCAAATCCACGGAAAATACGTTGAGCGGATTGACGCAGTCGGATTTCCAGATCAGGGTCATTGCATGGAATATTGGCATCCGTATGCAGTTCAGATGTTTTGAGTGCATACGTTTTAAATGAAAATCCTTTAGGAAAAATATACTCTACAGGTTTAAACGTCCGGCATTGTTTTTCATTGGTAGGGTCTGCAGCCACCAGGACGGTAAACTCCCTGCCGGCAATATATTCTTCGATCAATAAAGCGGGATATTCATCTAACAAACTACAGACCTTATCATTCAGTTGATTATAATCACCGACCATCGAATAATCGTCTACTCCAAGGCTGTCACCAGCTTTTGCCGGTTTTACAAACAAGGGATATTTCAGTTTGCGTACAGCAAGCGCTAATTCTGTAGACTGATTTACCAGGGCATATCGGGGAGTCTGGATATCTTCAGTAAATGCTACATATTTCATCAGTTCCTTACTGGGGTCATACAACCGGCTGGTAGGTCCGGTAAATGGAAAATTGAGTGTTTCCAGGGCATAAATCACATCGATAGAAGGAATGTCCCAGTCCAGGTAACCTTCACAGAGGTTGACGAAAATATCGTAACCCGAATAGCGCAATTCAATTAATTGTTTATAGGTAGTCAGCTTATTCAGAAAAACATGATCAACCTGATGACCCGTCAACAATCGCTGAAGGTCTCTGGGCGGATCATAATTTTTATAATCTACAGAAGAAGTAGCGTAGTCGGGTTGCAGGATACAAACTTTCATCCCAACCGGATCAAATTAATTGAGGTGAATTGGGGAGGATCAGGCCTCCAGTAATTCTGCATGTACGGCGATCTGTTGTTGATACCTTACCAGAGCATCCATCAGGATATCCTGGATTAAATGGTCATAAGACTTTTGTGAATATTTAAGGATGGCACCAATGGAAGTAAAATTTTCATCTTCACTCAATCCGCATTGGGCATTGACTTCCAGTACATAACATTTACCGGTAATTTGGTCGCGGCGAATATCAATGCGCCCATAACCTTTTCCCTTAACAGCCAGGTAAGCAGCCTTACTGATTTGTTCCAGTTCTTCCAATACCTCTTCAGCAGGAAATTTGTAATCATAAAAATTACCCTGAAGGGGCATGCTGGTTTCGGTTTCATAAATTTCCCATAATCGTTCATAGGAAAGAAATTTTTCATGGTCCGGTAAGGATGAATGAAACACTCTTTCCACGGGAGCATAATAAATCAGATCTTCCGGTTGATCAGACGAACCTACAATCAGGGTAGTGTATTCCTGACCGCTGATGTATTGTTCAGCGATCACTCCCCCTGTTCCGAATTCCCATCCACGGTAACCATTAAACAGTTTTTTGACTTCATGTTTCATTTCAGCAGGTGAATGGACCACATTTTTTATACCGACACCCAAAGATCCGCCGGAGACGGCAGGTTTTACAATTAAGGGGTTGCCCAACCGTTTGAAAATACCTGCAGGGCTGGGATTCGATTCTTTGATTTCTTTCCAGGGTGCATTGGTTACCCCGGATTGATCAAAGGCTTTTTTCATGGGTATTTTAGAAGTGGTGATATCATAAAAATGACTATCCGCACCGGTAAATACGAGCCCACTCACTTCCAGGAGTTTGACTACGGAAATTCCCGGGGTTCCATTGACTTCATCACCATCACATAGATTAAGTACTATAGGGAAAAAGGTTCCGTGATGCAACTCCTGTTGAATATCCCGTAGGATTTCCTGATAGTCGTTTAAGGTCACGGGTTGCCATTGCCAGATTGTTTTGATTTTTTCAAATACCCGGTTATATTCTTCTATACTTTGGCTAAAATCATAATAATAATTGAGTTGCTCGTCATTGGTTTTTACCGAAGGCGCCAATACCCATACTTTTAACTTACGGTTACCGGTAAGTTTTTTAAATCTGCGTGCAAGTTTCATTGATACACATTAAAATGGAGTCCAGGGTTAAACCAAAGAAGGTACTTCTTTGAGCTGGCTTTGAATAAAAGCAGACAGATGATACCGCTGAATCAAGTCAGGGTCTATGGCGTGAGCACCCTGAATATATCCCAGGCATTTAGGGCTGCCGCAGGAACAATCAAAGGGTTGGATCATTTGCCATTCGGTGGAAGGGTAAAAATAAGTCAGTTGTTCTCCTTTTTTAATGTCCCGTACACAACGAAGTGCAAAAGTATCTACATCGAAAAATACATTTGGATCACAACCGTGATTGATGGTAGCAAGAAATTCCGGATTCAATTCGATGTGCCGGCCTTTCCCTACTTGTACGGTGAGGTAAGTGGGCTTGGATTGAATCTGTTTGGGGCTGAAAGGGTAGAGAATATCTCCAGCGTGTAGGGGTTGGGTGGCTACAAAAGAGCGTTGTTGGGTGGCGTGGTCATAATAAATATCACCCAGACCATGGCGGCTGAGCAATTCGATTTGAGATTTGCCGGTTTTGAGTTTCATATATAAAAATTGATGTTTCCAAGATTGAATTACATACAACCCAAAGCAGGACCGATACAGATGAGGAGATCAGTAAAAAGGAATGAATTTTGAAAAACGAAGGATCAGATGTAAGATCAGTTTTCAAGAAGGTTCTGGGTTGTTGATGTATTGCCTTTATGATTTGAAGCATTAAAACTAAATCAATAATTAAAATAAACCAAACATAGTTCAAAAAAATTTCATTTTTTTTTAGTATAGTTTGTGTTTGCTAAAGAGCAATGAACTGTATTGAAAGATTATACGGGATTCAATGCGTCCGGAAGTTTACCCCAACACGAATGAATGAAATAAATCTAAACGATATATAGTGGTTCCAGGGCCTGTAAACATTGGGTTGCAGTTGATTTCAACAAACCATCTTGTTTATAAAACAGTTGATCAATGGCATGAAAGTTGGATTGATTTTATTTTTACTGGAGTAGGCTTCGTTAGTTGATCTTTCTAAAAATATTTTTCATTTAGATTATCTGAGCACCCCCAAATGATATACAAACCCAATACCTACTAATACAAAACAATAAAAACATCAACCCCTGGTCGCGAAAAAATACCGGAAAAATTGATTGAGTGTCCTGTTTAGGCCCGGATTAAAAAACAATTGAAGACCTTCTATATCATGAAATGAAGGATTTTTATCATTTTTACAAGGTGAATCAGGAAGATCGAATAAGATATGACCGGGTGTTTGAGAAAGAACTCTTACCCCATATTGATGCATTGAGCACTTTTGCTTTCCATCTTACCCTTAATGAAGACGATGCCGACGACCTGGTCCAGGAGACCTATTTAAAAGCATACCGGTTCATTGACAAATACCTGGAGGGAACTAATGCAAAGGCCTGGTTGTTTAAGATATTGAAAAACGCCTATATCAATGAGTACAGGAGAAAAAGTAAGGCTCCGGCACATGTTGATTACGAAGATATTGTAGGCTATCAGGATAGCGAAGACAGTGCGATTGGAGAGTTTACAGATCTGAGGGAGGAGCTTTTTAACCATATGATGGGCGATGAAGTGACCAATGCGATCAATTCATTGCCGGTCGATTTTCGAACCGTTATTTTATTATGTGATGTCGAAGGGTTTACATATGAAGAAATTGCTAAAATCCTGGATGTTCCCATAGGTACGGTAAGGTCGAGATTGTTCAGGGCCAGAAACGTTTTAAAAGATAAATTAAAATCTTATGCGGAGACGATGGGATTTTCTGATAAAAGAAAACCCAGACCTCGCAAAATGGAATAATATAATAATGGTTAATTCTAACGAATTTGTCGTATGAGAAATCCAGATCCGATTCACGAGTACCACCGTATGGTCAATATGTTTTTAGACCAGCAATTAAATGACGAGGAAAATCGCCAGGTGTTACACCAGGCTCAGGAAAACCCTGAATTTCAACGGGTGCTTCGGACAGAACAAAACTTCAGAGAGTTGATTAAAAAGAATGTAGTTCACCGGCCCCAGGTGACTTCCCGGTTGATTGACAATATCCGAAGCAGGATCCTGAAACAGGAATAAAGGATAAATTTGACTCTATCCATTTGCTGAGAGCAGCCTTCCCCTCCAATTATTTTAATTGGGCACTCCCAAATAACACGGTAAACTGTTTGCACCAGATCAATACGTAGGAATGTTTATTGGTATCGGCGGAAGCAGGTACATCTATCTTAAAGTTTCCAGTCGGTACCGTTTTGGATAATCTCGGTATAATCTTGCGCGGTTTTATCCCTAGCAATCCATATCCTGACGTC
>JAWXBI010000016.1:0-14642 GCA_034439915.1 Saprospiraceae bacterium
CATCCGATGCTTCGGATCCTCATTTTTCATCCGATGCTTCGGATCTTCATTGTTCATCCGATGCTTCGGATCTTCATTGTTCATCCGATGCTTCGGATCTTCATCCGATGCTTCGGATCCTCATTCCTCAATCCTCAAATCCTCCATGGTCGATTCCAGATAATTTTTATAGGGAGGTGTACTGATGATACGGGTATACACCAGGTATTCCACATATTTCTCCATCAGGTCCTTTTCGATCCGGATGATTTCTTCTTTCCAATCCAGTATGGTTTCATCAATAAGCAGGATATCCTGGGGTTTGACCAAAGGGTTTGATAAAAGAGCTGGTTGCCGGAATTTGCCTTCAAAAGTTGTTAATTGTTTCTGTTGTTCTTCTAATCGGTCCAATAGGGATTCCAGTTCCAGTCTTAACGTTGTTGTTTTAAGTTTATATTGGTCCTCAGACCTGGCAAGTTCGGATTCGATTTGCATTTTTTCGAGTACGATCATGTTTTGATCTCTGCGTTTTCCACCGGCAAAGGGTAAACGGATACCGGCACTTAGGGATATTTTTTCTTTGATCAGTTCATCATTCACATTATTTCTCCATCGCGCTTGTAAAAACTCCAGTAGGTTCCAATGATCTGATTTAAGCCTCAACGATTCAAGCTCCGCTTGCGTTTTGTTTTGCAACAAACGAGCATAAGAAGCTGAAACAGGAACAGGTCCAGGATCATTCTGCAATAAAATCCTGATCTGAAAGGGTTGTATCCAATGAAATCCATCAAGCCCTATGCTTACTCCGGAGCCGATATGTTTGGATTGCTGGTGAGCCTTTTTTCGGGTATCTTCCACTACCGCCGATTCGTGTTTGATTTTTTCATTTTTCCGGTATGCCTGAATAAGGTCTTTAAGTTCAGCATCCAGCTGGTGTTGAAACAGCGATTCCAGATAAAGTTTCTTTTTTAGTTGCAAAGCCTGTTGTTCCCTGTATAAACTATCTTGTTTATCAATCCAATAATAATCAACTAACAAGCGGTACCGCGCCGCTAATGCATCGTGCAGGGCATCTGCCGATAAATGCCTGTACAGGTTAACGTCAACGGATTCCATTCGTTTCCGATAAATGACCTCGGTAGGGTCACTGGCAGAAAACCGCAGGGCATATTGTTGTTGTTTAAAATTAAAATCATTGGTCTGTGTCCTGAATTCCCATTTATTGAGCCAGGGTATAGTGAGCGGATGCCGGGCACGGAAATCAGCTTGCGCCTGTATCTTTTTATAGGATGAATCTTTCCAGGCTTCAGCCAGCCACCCACCCGGAGCGCGTTGAGCAGCAAGAGTACAAAAAGATAATCCGGCTATTAAACCAATAATAAACGTATGCTTTGAACGTATCAATTTAAATTTTCTTTGGGAAGAAATATGACCTTTACTTTTTCACCCTGAATAAGCCGGTTGTCAGCAGGAATCTCAATCTGTACTTCCCTTCCCCAGGCTTTTAATTCAGGTATTTTTTTCAGGCGGTCTGGCACAACTGCTATTCTGGAGCCTAAATTAAGGATACTCCCTTTGAGTTGATAACCGGTTTCACTGATCGATTGGACAAGGACTGAATCTTTAAAGGTTACTTTGCCCAGGTAGCCTTCGTTTATATAGGCCGTGACCAGGTTGGGATGTGCACTATAAATCTTAATCAGGCTTTGATAGGCGGGCACCGGGTCGCCGTTCTGTACTTCCAATTGGCCAATCATTCCTTCCGTATCAGCTAATAAAACAAGTTCTTTTTGTTGTTCTTCCAGCCGGGAGACTTCAGCATGAATACTGGATTGTTTTTCCCTGGAAGGATCGGGTGATTGTGACATAGCCCGCTCCAGAGCCATAATCAGATTTTCATTGTTTTTAATATCGATTTCCTTCATTTCGTCCAGGGTTTTGATTTCGGAATCAAACCGGGAGTTGTTAACTGGTGCATTGAGTACCAGACTGGCCAAAGAATCGGTTATTTTTTTTTGCCGCCACAACCGGTCTGTTTTGATCCGGTATTCTTCCGGGATAAGCACTTTTTTCGATAAAGCCTGGTCCAGTTGTTGCCGGAGTTGAAATTGATCCGACTGCCGGTCGATGTCAATCAGTCTGGATTGTGAAGCGAGGTCTTCTTTTTTATAAAATAAACTTTTAGGTTGAAAAATCATCAGGGTATCCCCTGCCAAGACGGATTGTCCCAGTCTTACCCGGATATTTTGGACCGTGACGTCATTGGGGCGGGAGTAAGAACGGATTTGATTTTCAGCAATACCATAAAACTCTTCAGAATATTGCAGTTTATTTTTGACTTTCGGTAAAAAAAATATAAAGGTCAGTAAGGCCAAAAGATAGATCCAGGGGATTTTATTTCTATACATATTGTCTACAAAATATAAATAATGCTCGTCTTCCCAGAAAGCTGGAACGTTGAATTGTTTGATGAAATGAAGTCATTTCCGAATTAATTTTTAACTGATTTTTCGACCTGAACATTATTTTTATTCAATGTGGGGTTGGTGATTACAAACCGGCCTTTACCATTAACTTCCCGTGCATAGGATTGATTATCCTGGAGGGCAGGTATTTCAATATGATCCACGATGTTCCCCTTGGCATCTTTCAAGCTGATGGATTCACCGGAGGCCGAAATTTTAAAGTTAGCATGAAGCCCGATTTGTTTGCCATCCTCGTCTGCCCAAATGACCAAATACCCTTTAGGTGTAATTTTAGTGCCTGAAGGCAAGCGGTATTTATCGGGTATGGCGGGGTTATCGGTGAGTATCCATTTGCTCAGATCTATTGTTTTATTCGAAGTATTATACAATTCGATCCAATCATCATACTCTCCATCCTGGTCCGCCACGACATGGGTGTTGGCAGACATGACTTCATTAATCACTACCTCTTTAGAAACCACACCTCCCGGATTTACCCGGTAAATATAAACATCGTGTTCCGCTCCCTGAGGTTCAAAAACCACGGTTCCGAAGCTATCATTTGCAATAGCTTCAATATAATATCGGACATAAGTCCCGGCGGCATTCCCGGGAATAAAGGCTCCGTAAACCCCATCATTGGGTAGCTCGTCATTATTTTTACCATTGTCATCCATGACTACCCGGGTAAAGGCACCGTCATAACCCGGACAATAATGCAACACCAAATTAGAAACAGTCGTCTTATTCACCACGGATACCCTGACACTAACTTTTTCAGCCGCGGCAGGAGGCTGGGTGTCTGCTGAGCAATAAACTTCAGATAGTACGGGAATGGTCCGGGTTACTTCCGGATGACTAAGGATAAAATTTCTTCTGCTTTGCATCCAGGACTTGAGTTGTTTTTTGCCTGCAACGAATTTTTCATATTTCATTAATTTTTTCCCATCCTTTTTAACCACGGTATCGATAAGATTAAAATACCTATCGATCACCGGTATGAAAACACTATCCCGGAATAGGTCATTTACGAGAGTTCTGACGTGGGCAAGGTAGCGCTGTCTGAATGCGGGGATATTAAATAATTTATTACACAGGGGGAAAAGGGTATCTTTTTCCCTTTTGAATAAATCCCAATCCCCTTTGGGGCTATCCATGATGCTATTGTTGTCATAAGACAAGGGGCAAAACCGTTGAGTTTCCTCATCGTAATAGATATAATAATCCATTCCCCCACCGTGGACATAGCCGTTCTGGTCTTCAAATAAAATTTCTTTAGCCAAAAACCATAACGTACGGTCGACATCGAGTACCGCATTCAGGCTATCGGGCTCCTTAGTATCGTTTAATATCCGGATAAACTTTATGAGGTCGTTCCAGGGCTCAGGTAATTTGGAGTGTTTGAGTGTATAATTTTGTCGATAGGATAAATTGTCTTCTCCCAGGTATTTTAAAGTGGTAAGTCCAGGTTGCCATTTATCAACAAATCCAGGGGATTCAGCTCTCCATCTTGAACCATCATTACTCTGGAACCATTCTTTAATAAATTTTCCATCCAATGCCTGGATGTGCGGATAGAGTCCCCAATCGGCTCCATTGATATAGAGGTGAACAAAAGCTGCTTTCAGTGCAGGGCCATACTTTCTGGTAAGGTTTTCATAAAACACTTCCTTTATAAAACTGTCATCGAATGCACCATTATGAAAGTTAAGCGTTTGATATCCTTTTAAATTCTGAGTCGAGTCCAAATAATCCATAGTAATGTTAAATGATTTTTTGAGCCCATTTACGGTGTAAAACGAACTGAGCCCTTTAAGTCGCAATCCAACATTTGGATATGATTTACCTTCAAAAACCAGGGTGGCCGGCAGGTCAGTTTTAGTAGAGTGGTTTTTCAACAAGAGCTGCCAGTTCCCAAAATCAAATTGGAGGTCAACCCGCTTCAAAACTTTGTCATCGTATAAACCCTTTGCATCTTGATTACCGCGAATCAAACGGCGCCCATCCTCAGAAAACCTATACTCATTAGGCAGTCGCTGACTCAGCAGGCTGTTTATTGAAAAAACAAACATCACGGGAATTAAAATGAACGTTTTCATATCAGAGGGTCATGGGAGGTGTTTGTATTCAGTTTATCTTAAAATAAATTTATCAAAGTAAATTATTAACCGAGTAAAACAAAAAATATTCAGAATATAATTTCAACTGGTTAGCTGTTTATTTTGCGTTATTGAATGACCAGTTTTTTTACTTCCTTTCCGCTTTTAACAAAGTATACCCCTGCCGGCCACTGACTGATATCAATTGCTTCTTTGATAAATAATTTTTGGTATATACGCTGGCCACTGGAATTGAATATCCTGACAGGCTGAGCGATCAGGCTATTGGTTTCAATTTGAAGCAAGGTGTGAGCAGGGTTGGGAAAAATCTTCATTCCACCTCCCGTCACTATTTCACTAATGGGCGTAGTCCCGTCATTATTTTTATTAAACGTTGCCTGTTTGATGACAAAACCCCCGGAACCATTAGGTTGCCTGGCATAAGCTATATCATCGTTTAAAGCAGGGATTTGGACCATATCGACCTGGTTGCCTGAACTATCTAATAAGATCAATGGTTCACCGGCAGCAGAAAGTTTAAAATTAGCATGCAGCCCTGTTTGTTTGCCGTTTTCATCCGCCCATACAATGAGATATCCATTGGCCGGAATTATGGTGCCCTGCGGTATCCGGTATTTATCCAGGTTGGCCGGGTTATCTGTAAGAATCCAACGGGTCAGGTCTATGGCAGTATTCGATTTATTATATAATTCCAGCCAGTCATCAAATTCATTGTCCTGGTCTGAAACCGTTTTGGTATTGGCTGACATGACTTCGTTGATGACTATATCGTTGATCTGCGAATTGACCAGATTGACCCGATAGATATAAACATCATGTTCTGCGCCCTGGGGTTCATACGTGGACGTGTTGAAATTATCATCGGCGATTGCTTCAATATAATAGCGGACGTAAATCCCGGCATTTTGCCCCGGTATTATGGCCCCAAAAATACCATCATTGGCCTGGGCATCCCCGCTGAGCCCATCATCAGCCATCGGCAGGCGGGTAAAAACGCCGTCGTACCCGGTGCCATAGTAAGCATAAACCGCTTTGGGGTTTTTTGTACTGCTAATAGTAGCCCTAATCGAAACGGCTTGTCCTGCAACCGGTGATTTAAAAGAAACCGCATCGGTATGGTATTCCGTGTTGGAGATGGTCACCCCGGTGCGATTTACTTCCGTATGGTTCAAAACAAAATTTCTCCTGTTGTTCATCCAGGTCTTTATCCCTTCCTTGCCGGTCACAAACTGGCTATAGTTCATCAGTTTTTTATTGTCCTTTTGAACCAGGGAATCGATGAGGTTAAAGTACTGATTGATCCGAGGTACATAATTGGCTTCATTAAAAATATCCTGGGCCATCGTCCTCACATGTGCCAGATAACGTTGCCTCAATGCTGGAATTTTAAATAATTTATTACATAATGGAAACCGGTTATCGTTTTCTTTTAAAAATATATCCCAGGTACTGGTATTATTCTGCATAATCGAATTGGCATCGTATTCCAGGGGGGTCAACCTTCCCGTCTCCGCGTCATAATAGACATAATAATCCATCCCGCCTTTGTTGACATAACTATCATCATCTCCAAATAAAATTTCTTTTGCTAAAAACCACAAGGCACGGTCTACATCCAATACTTTATTGAGACTATCCATCTGGGTTGAACTATTCAATACCCGGGTAACCCGGACAAGATCTGCCCAAGGGTTGGATTGCTCGGTCCGCTTTAAGGTATAGTGCGGTTTGTATAGGCTGGTATCTTCTCCCAAATAGTTTAATGAAGACGTACCGGCCCCAAAACCACTCCCACCCGGTGCGCCTCCACCAGGAGGAGTGCCGGGCCCGGCGGCACGTTCGCACCTCCATCGTGTGCCATCGTTGCTCAAAAACCATTCCTTGATGTATTCTCCATCTAAGCCCTGGATATGCGGGTACAAGCCCCAATTGACCCCATTGATATACAAATTGACAAAGGTCGCTTTTAATGATGGCCCGTATTTACGTGTAATATTTTCATAAAATACCTCACGCATATAACTATTGTCTTCAAAACTATTATTAAAATTCAGCGTCTCATATCCTTTGAGGTCCTGATCCGGATCGAGGTAATCCATGGTGACGTTAAATGATTTTTTATCTGAGGTTACCCGCTGATAGGAAGTCTGGCCTTTGTACCTAACCCCTACATTGGGATAGGTTTTACCATCCATGGTCAGGGTAGCCGGTAAATCCGTTTTTGAATTATAATTTTGTGCCAGGATAAATTGCCAATTGGTTTGGTTAAACGTAAGGTCTATCCTTTTTATCACTTTATCATTGTACAATCCTTCTGAGGAGCCGGTGCCACGGCTAAGTCTCCGCCCATCATACGAAAGGACATATTCTGCCGGCGGATTCTGGCTGGTCAGAGTGGAGTAACCCAGTAGTAATATTAGTGCAAGGATTTGTTGTTTCATCATCTTCAAATATTAGGATTAATCATTTTCATTTTCTGATCGGGACCACATCCTGAAATTGAGTTGATCATGGAGTTGTCCCAAATCATTCAATAAATCTGTTTCAGCCATTAAAGGTTTAGTAAAAAGAAAAATCAGCTCTACGCTTTTTAACTTAGCATCCTGGCTAATTTCTTTCCGGATCAGTTTAAACTGGTGGGTATATTTTTTTAATACTTGTTCTATTTGTTGTTGATTGATATTGGCTTCCAACGGATAATTAATGCGCAATTGTTGCCTCAGCTCCGGAAGGGCATTGAGTGAAGTAAAACGGAATACCAGGGCCAAAACGGAAAAAAGGGCTGCACCGATCACCGCAATATTAAAGCCATACATTCCGCAGGCCATACCTATACCCAGGGTACAAAAAATAAATACGATGTCACGTTGTTGCCTTAAGGTTGTCCGGAAACGGATGATAGCCAGTGCCCCTAAAATGCCCAATCCTCTGCCAAGGCTATCCCCTATGGCCAATACAATGATTGCCGCTCCCAAAGAGCCCAGGATCATGGTCTGAATGAACTGGCCGGTCCGCGGACTGCGGGGAGTGGTCAATTGATATACCAGGGCCAGAACGGAGGAAAGTGCAAATGCCATCAACAAAACATAAGTCACCGACCAAAGCGATGGATGGTCCGTATTAATGTCTTGTAATGAAAAATCAATCAATTATGCAGTTTGTTTCAATCAGGATATCCGTTGGACGCGAATGCGGAACCCGGTCATACGATTGGTACGCTCCAGGTTTAAAGGTTGCATTCAGCGTTGAATCTTTTTCTTCAGCGCAAACACTTCGTCGCGGTATTGAGCAGCACTGATGAAGTCGAGATCTTTGGCCGCAGCTTTCATTTTTTTCTCCGTTTCGACTACGAGTTTCTCCAATTGATCTTTTCCCAGATATTCGGTTATCGGATCGGCTGCTAATAACCCTCTGTCCTGAGGTTCAATATAGGCTTTTTTAGCCCGGATATCCAGAATAGATCGCTGGCTGAGGATTTCTTCTTTGCTTTTAGCCATTGATTTAGGCTGGATGTTGTTTTCTTCATTATATGCAATTTGTTTGGCCCGGCGCCTTTCCGTTTCATCTATGGTCCGCTGCATGCTATCTGTGATCTTATCCGCGTAAAAAATGACACGCCCATTAATATTTCGGGCCGCCCTTCCAGCGGTCTGGGTCAATGATCGCGCATTTCTTAAAAAACCTTCTTTGTCTGCATCAAGGATAGCTACCAGGGAAACCTCTGGCAGATCCAGTCCTTCCCGCAGCAGGTTGACGCCAACTAAAACATCAAAATTTCCAAGTCGCAAGTCCCTCAGGATTTCCACGCGGTCCATAGTCAAGACTTCGGAGTGGATGTATTTGCAGTTGACGTCGAGTTTGGAGAGGTATTTACTCAATTCTTCAGCCATCCTTTTGGTTAGTGTTGTTACCAGGACCCGTTCATTCTTGGCCACTCTAAGATTAATTTCATTCAACAGATCATCGATCTGGTTGAGGCTGGGACGGACGTCAATGGGTGGGTCGAGCAATCCGGTTGGCCGCACAATTTGTTCCACTACTTCTCCCATGGTTTTTTCAAGCTCAAAATCTCCCGGAGTAGCACTGACATAAATGACCTGGGTGACCAGACTTTCAAACTCTTCAAAACTCAAAGGGCGGTTGTCGATAGCCGACGGGAGCCGGAATCCGAAATTGACCAGGTTGAGTTTGCGGGCCCGGTCACCTCCCCACATTCCCCGGACCTGGGGCAGGGTGGCATGGCTTTCATCGATGACCATCAAATAATCTTCCGGAAAATAATCCAGCAAACAAAATGGTCGGGTACCTTGAGGACGACCATCAAAAAACCTTGAATAATTTTCAACCCCGCTGCAATACCCCAATTCCCGGATCATTTCCAGGTCAAAATTGACCCGTTCGTGTATACGTTTTGCTTCGAGATGACGGCCTTCCGAATGAAAAAACTTTTCATGTTCGTGCAGTTCGTCTTCTATATCCCGGATGATGTATTTCAACCGTTCACGGGGAGCTACATATAGGTTGGCGGGAAAAATGGCCGCATTGTCCATAGATTCAATCCTTTTGCCGGATTCGATTTCGATTTGTTCAATGGTTTCGATTTCATCCCCAAAAAATATAACCCGGTAACCATAATCGACATAAGGAAGATAGATGTCGACCGTATCGCCCCTGACCCGGAAGCGCCCCCTTTTAAGCTCGATATCGGTGCGGGAGTATAGGCTTTCTACCAGTTGATGTAAAAATGAATTCCGTGTGATTCGTTTACCTTTTTCGATGCGGATGATGCCTCCTTTATAATCTTCCGGGTTGCCCATACCATATATACAGGACACCGAGGCCACGAGGATAATGTCCCTGCGACCGGACAACAGGGAGGAGGTAGCCCTTAATCTCAGTTTGTCAATTTCTTCATTGATGTTCAGATCTTTTTCAATGAAGGTATCGGTTACGGAGATATAGGCTTCCGGCTGGTAATAGTCATAATAGGAGACAAAATATTCCACAGCATTGTCGGGGAAAAAATCGCGGAATTCACCGTAGAGTTGGGCAGTGAGAGTCTTATTGTGGGATAAAATCAGGGTAGGCTTCTGGACTTCCTGAATGACATTGGCTATGGTAAATGTTTTACCACTTCCTGTTACCCCGAGCAAAACCTGGGCCGGATCATTGTCCTTTACTCCCCGGACCAATTGTCTGATAGCCTCGGGCTGATCGCCGGTGGGTTCGTATTTGGAGGTGAGTTTGAATGGCACGGCGCAAAAATAGGGCAATAAAAGGGTAAGGCAAAGGGTAAGGGTAAGGGTAAGGGTAAGGTTAAGGGTAAGGTTAAGGGTAAGGTTAAGGGTAAGGGTAAGGGTAAGGGTAAGGGTAAGGACCTTAACTTTGGCTAACTCCCAGAAAATCAGGCTTAAAGCAGTTTTTCTGAGATGGATTAAATTGAAAAACTTATTTTCTGTGTAACCAATTAAGATTTCAGCAGTTTCCCTAATGAATTAACGTGATAGAAGAGACGGATAACGAGTTGATGTACCAGGTACGGAGCGGCAAACTGGAGCGGATGAGTATCCTGTTTGATCGATACCAGGGTATGCTATTTGGGTTTTTCAAAGGAATGACCCAGGACAAAGAGCTGAGTGCTGATCTGGTACAAAATGTCTTTTACCGCATTCTGAAGTACAGGAATCAATTTCAGGGCGGTCAATTTAAATCCTGGATGTTCCACATTGCCCGGAACGTACATCACGATCAGTACCGGAAAAAGAATAAACCGGTGCATGTTTCAGTCGATGAATACAGGGATTTGCTGAGGGATGAAACGGAGGCAGACTTTGACCTGCATTCCAAAGAACAAATTCAGCAGCTTAAAAAAGCAATGGCCAGGCTGCCGGAGGATAAAAGGGAAATTCTGTTGCTGAGTAAATACCAGGAAAAAAACTACAAAGAAATCGGCGAAATCCTGGGTTGTAATGAAGGTGCAGTAAAAGTAAGGGTATTCAGAGCCTTACACGATCTGCGCGTCTTGTATCATCAATATGAAAAAAATGAAATACTATGACAGAAGTCGAAATTAATAGATTAACCCAGCTGTATCAAACCGGTCAGCTGAACCATGATGAATGGCAAAAACTGGAGCACGCTATCGAACAGGGATTGGTTGATATCAATCAAATCACCATCCTTTCTAAACTGAAAGATGGTATTCAATACATGGGGGAAGAAAATACTCCTGCAGCTACGAGGATGAAGGTCTTGGAAATGATTGAAAACGAACAGGCCTTTATGAACAAAGAAAGGATAGTGATCAGTAAAGAGTGGGTCATCCGCACGGTTTTGGCCGCAGCCGCTATGATTACCGGTTTGATCATTGGTGTAGTAGTCCGGCCAGGCAGCGCTCCGAAACAGGATGTTGCGTTGTTGCGCAGTGAGATGGTTTCCCTCAAAGAAACCATGTTACTGACTTTACTGGAAAAAGAAACCGTGACGGACCGGTTGAGGGCGGTGAGTTATAGTTATGATTTAGACCCTGGTAGTCAGACGGTGATCGAAGCTTTGTTTGCCACCCTGAATGAAGACAATAATATTAACGTCCGTTTGGCTGCTGTCGAAGCTTTGCAACGGTATGGCACTGAATCCTGGGTAAGGATCCAACTGGTCAAATCCATTACCCTCCAGGAATCACCCTTGGTCCAGGTGGCCCTGGCGGAATGTATGGTAGCCTTAAAAGAAAAGTCATCTATACAGGAATTTCAAAAACTGATCAACGCCGAGGAAACACCGGAAGCAGTAAAAAGCAAACTAAAAGGTTGTATCCAGCAGATCATTTAACTTAAAAAAACCTAAATATGAATAAATCAATTTTTATACTGGCCATACTTATGTCCTGGGCCGGCCTGGATTATGCGCAATCCTTCACTGAAAAAATAAACAAATCCTATTCCTTTGAAAAAAAGGGAAGTCAAAATGCCATTTTGGTTTACAATATTTCGGGTGATGTGGAAATCGAAGGCACTCCCGGTGATCAGATCGTGCTGGAAGTCACCAAGACGATCAGAGCAAAAACCGATGCGCGATTAGCAGTAGGCAAGGAAGATATTCAACTGGGGGTTATCGACCTGGCCGATACCCTCATCTTCTATGTCAAAGGCACTGGTTCTGAATTCAGAAAGCACGATACTGAAAAAGGTAAAACAAAACGGTACGGTTGGGGTTATCAATGGGACAAACAAAGGGATGGGCATGACCTCGAGTTTGACTATACCATGGATTTTAAGATAAAAATACCTATGGATCTCCAAGTCTCCGCTTCTACGGTCAATGACGGCGACGTGATGGTCTTCAATACCCGGGGACAGGTGCGTGCGCATAATGTCAATGGCGATATCCGCCTCAAAGAGATTGCCGGAGGAACCACAGCACATACCATCAATGGCAATGTCGATATAGACTATAGTAAAAACCCCTCAGCAGATTGCAGGTATTACACCTTAAACGGTAATATCCGCGTCAATTTTCCCAGTGTGGTTTCCGGCAGGATGAGTTTTAAAAGTTTTAATGGCGATTTATATACCAATATCGATCCCCTTACACCAATGCCTGCTGTAGTCAATAAAAAAGAAACCGAAAAAGGCATCAAGTACAAAATCGAAAGTGAGCGCTACCAGATCCGTTCCGGCGGCCCCATGTTCGATGTGGAAACTTTCAACGGGGATGCTTATATCAAAGAATTAGTCAACAAATAATTATCAATTAATATAAATACCAATATCCAATGAAAAAATCAATTTGGCTCTCTTTCTTGATCTGCATGGTCGGATGGGCTGGGCAGAGCAAGGCACAAGGCAGCAATGAATTTGTCATCCCACTCAAAGACCCCGCTAAACGAAGTAAAGTAATTGCTCACCTCAATTCGGGTTCGATCACCGTGAAAGGTACAGCCCGCAAGGATATCCTGGTCAAATATACCGCAGAGGCGGATAAACAGGAAAAAAGCGCTTCCAAAGACGGACTAAAACGGGTTAGTGGTGGAAACGTTGACCTCACGGCCTCTGAAGTGGACAATACAGTAAAAATCTCTTCCAATTCCTGGAATGAAGAACTCAACCTTGAAATTGAAGTACCCAGTGGCAGTGATGTCAAATTGCACACCTACAATAGCGGCGACCTCATGATATCCAATGTAAATGGCGAGATCGACCTGACCAATTACAATGGTGCCATCCAGGCATTAAATATCAAAGGTTCCGTAGTGGCTACCACGTACAATGATGATATCAAAGTCAGTTTTGATGAAGTCAAGGACGGGGTGCCTATGGCTTTCTCCACGTACAATGGAGACATCGATGTCACCTTCCCCGGTACGGTCAAAGCCTCGATGAAATTTAAAACCGATCAGGGAGATATCTACACGGGTTTTGATGTGGATATTAAAAGTTCAGGCCCCATTAAAAAAGAAGATACAAAGTCCGGAGTGTATAAAGTAGTCATCAACGAATGGAAGCGGGGTGATATCAACGGTGGCGGTCCGGAGATCAGCTTTAAAAACTACAATGGGGATATCTACGTCCGAAAAAAATAAACATACCGAATCCTTATTTATTTATAGTGCGTGAAGGCTTCAATACCAAATTGAGGCCTTTTTTATTGACGGATCCATTTCCCGGTCAGCGTGTTGTGAGCTTATGTCAAGTGTCCGTGAGGAGAATATACAAAGTATAATTATTTTAACTTTAATACTTCTCCGCTGTTCAATTCCGGTCCACCCCCCCGGTTGCCTGCTCCGCCGGCAGTATAAATTGCATTTTTAATTCGGACGGCACCGGTTCCATGTCTCCCCTGGTTGAGTTTGGGATAGGCTGACCAGGTATTCGTTTTGGTATTAAGGACCTCTACTTCGCTGTGAGCCGGAACCTGGGTATCACTTTCCCCCCCTATAACAAACAGCAGCTTGTCTTTCGCTACTACACTGGCACCAGCCCTTAGCGTAGGAAGGTTTGATCCTACTGGCAGGGTGGCCCAGCTATTGAATTTAAAATCATATACATCGATAGCAGCTTCTTTGAGGTTGATGACATTATTGGTTTTCGCTGTGGTCCTACGGCCACCGGCTACGTAGAGTTTATCTTGGATCACTTCCACCGCGATATGATCCCTTGCGTGCGGGGCATCCGCCAATATCGACCAGGTATTCGTTTTAAAATCGAAAACATCGAGCCAGGACACATGGCCATCCCAATGTCCGTCCTGGATACCAGCTACGAGGTAGAGTTTGTTTTTATAAATGGTCACCCCGGCAGAGCCCCGGATACGGTCTTTAGGCATTGGGGGACCCTTTCTCCATTGATTATTAGCCGGGTTATAAATATAAAAATGAGCTACCGGCAGCTCGTGAGGATAATTACCTGTCAGTGCTCCAGCTATCCAGATTTCATTTTTATAAACGACCGCCTGAAAATGGTGGAGCTCAATGGGTGGAGCTTGTTTTGCTGTCCAGGTCATGGATTTAAGATCGAGGACATCCACGGGCTTGATGCCCCGGCTACCGAGGAGATATAATTTGTTGTCGACCTGGGCTAATGCGCTTTCACCGCGAGCCGTGCAGGAAGATGTCGTTTGGAGAGTAGTCCAGGATTGAGCTTGTATGAGAACGGGAAATAGAATAAGCAGGAAATATTTTATCATGATTAAAGATACGTACCTCCGTAGAAAATGTCACCCCTTCGGGATTCTAAAGCTATGCTTTATGTTTGGTAAAATAATTTCATCCCTTCGGGATTCACTTATCTATCAATCCTGGAAATCGCAATATGAATGTTACCATATCTACCATGCCCCCAAAACCCCGAAGGGGTGTCATTATTTTATATACCCAAATCTACAATGCCCCCAAAACCCCGAAGGGGTGACATTATTGTACATACCATGCCTCCAAAACCCCGAAGGGGTGTCATTATTTTATATACCCAAATCTACAATGCCCCCAAAACCCCGAAGGGGTGTCATTATTTTATACCATGCCTCCAAAACCCCGAAGGGGTGTCATTATTTTATATACCATGTCCCCAAAACCCCGAAGGGG
>JAWXBI010000017.1:0-4200 GCA_034439915.1 Saprospiraceae bacterium
ATCCTGAAGGTATCTTCATCCGGGCATGCACCGGCACCTGAGTGCACATACAAAGTAGATGCCGTAGAAATTATTTGACCTGCATTAAATCTGGTGCCGAATCTTCCCGGTCCGGTAAAATATCCCGCATCGCTTAGATTCTGACCAGTAATAACCGGCAGTCGAAAGGTAAGGCCACAAGGAAAAGAGGTATCCCTCGGGTTAATGATGTTCGGAACAGACCCAGTCCCTATCAATCGTATAGGATGACTTTCCAGGGTGAGCTGCGGAGCTAGTGGGTTGGTGATGAATACCGTATATGTACCATTATGTGCTGTACCGAAATTTTGAAAAATTAGTTTATTACTGCCTTTTATGGTCATGAAAGGGGATCCATTCTTAAACCAGGTATATGTTGAAGTAGTGACGGTATCATCGATCTTTAGGTCGAGGGTGTAGTTGGTGCATCTTGAAACGGTAATGGTGGTATCAACATAAATTTTTCGCTGTTGAGCGTACACCATAGTATCATCAGTGCAAGTTGGGCACCTTGGTATATCGATGAGTTTTTTATTTTCTTTAAGGTTAGAAATAATTCCTGAAAAGGTTAAATTATTAACTTCAAAATGTCCCCAGGTGAGTTTTGGGTGAGTTAAATAATAATCTGGAATCTTTCCCGATAAAAAATTATACGAATAATAAACTCCAATCATGTTAGGAGATTTTGATAAAACTGGTATGTTTCCAGTAAATAAATTGCCGTATAAATTAAGCCATTCCAAATTGGGTAAATTATCAAAATCAGGTATACTTTTATTTAATTTTTGATTATATAATTCTAATGTTCTTAATTTTCTGATTTTAGAAAAATTGGGTAAGGGACCAGTTAATACGCCATTATATAAATACAATTCTTCTAAATCAGGGAGTTGTTGAAAATCAGGAATCGTATCAGTCCATGAATTTCCGCTTATATCAAGGTACTTTAATTTTGGCAAATTTAAATCCGGAATAGGCCCAGATAATTGATTATGCCATAGGGAGACATATTCAAGGAAAGGTAAATTATTTAATTTTGAAAGGTCACCAATTGTAGAATTTTCAAATAAATTGAGATGCCTTAACTTGGGCATTTTACTAAAATCTGGTAATGGACCTTTCAATCTATTGGATTGAAAAGTAAGTTCTTCCAGACTTGGAAGATTCCAGTCAGGAATGGACCCTGACACTTTATTTGCATGTAAGTTAAAATTCTTTAAAAATGGTAGATTAAGTAAAGGAAGCTGATTAGAAGATACATTATTTCCGCCGCCGGATATCCCTGGACTATTGCCCAAATCTATAGATTCAACACAACCTTCGGTAGTTAATCTAACACCATACCAGGTATTAATTGGCAAACTGAGATTCCATTTCTCGTTCCACTTACTCGTATCTGTCGCATTTCTAAACTTCAATAGCTCTAAACTATCTGATTTCCTATCACATACCAATAGCAGGCTCGTAACCAACCTTATTGGCCAACTCTCCAACGTCAGTTGTGGTGCAAGCGGATTGGTAATTTTTACTGTATATGTCCCGGCATCATTTGAAGTGAAGGGTGTAAATGACAACTTATTGCTTCCTTTGATAGGTTGTCTGTATTGAGTTCCGTTTTTATACCAGGTATAGGTGCTGGTGGTGACAGTATCGTCGATTTTGAGATCGAGGGTGTAATTGGTATTTGAAGTGATGGTGATGGTAGTATCGGCGTAGATCTTTTGTTGAGGTTGGTAAATAAACCTGTTAGGTTGATTATTTGTAATTTCAATAAGCATTTTGATTTTTGAAACAAACTGAATTATATTTTTGAATGTTAGCTTATTGTTATGGATATAATTTAAATTAAGTAGTGGATGAAGTATACTATTATCAGGTAATTGCCCAATTAAATTATTATTTTCCAACCAAAGTTCTTTTAATTTTTTTTGATTGGATAGCATGGGAATAGGGCCTGTAAATATATTGGAACTGAGCTTTAATACCACCAATTCTGTTAATAAATCAAGCCCAGGAATAGCACCAGAAAGGTCGTTTTTAAAAAGATTCAGTACTTTAAGGTGAATGCTATTTTTAAAATTGGGTACATTTCCAGATAGATTATTTTCTGGGAGATCGAGTAATTCGAGATCGGACAGGTTAAGGTCAATAAGCGTACCTGATAGATTGTTATTTATTTGCGAAAGTTCTAAAATGCAACCACTGTCATTCAATTTGACTCCCCACCAGGTACTCATTGGTTTACTGAGATCCCATTTTGTAGTCCAATTTGGCCCACCGGTGGCATTATAAAACTTTACCAATTCCAAAGAATCATTAGTAGAGCCGATGACTTGACCATTTAGATCACACTGAACTGAATTAATTTGGAATTCCCTACGAGTAATGCCAATCAGCTTTCCCTTTTTAAATTCATAAATGCAAACACCTACCTGAAACTGACCTTTATTATCTACTTTCCCTGATAAAACACCTGTAAAGGAATTAATAGTTGCATTACCAACACCAAATGGTTGATCAAAGGAATAGCCGTTAGATATGAACTCAATTTTTTTAAACGGAGGTGGACAAAGGCTGGGATTTGGTTTGATTCCATCACAACTATTGGGGTTACCAATAGTTCCGCCTAATCCCACAGATCCTCCACCGGCCAAAGGTGAACAAAATTCATAGATTAGGGAATCCCCATCTTTATCGGCAGCTGAGAGTGGAAAAGCGAATGATCGCCCAGCACAAATAAAGATTGGAGGTAAGTTATTTAAAACGGGTGAGCTATTTGATTGAATTTGAGCATCCGAAGTAATCTCGCAGAAAAAAGTTATCCCAGTGTTGAATGGTGATATTATGTTGTCAATCGTTACATTTCTGCAGCATCTTTGATGGTAAATAATATAAGATTCACTTATCTCGGGTAGTTCAATGGTTGAAATATAGTTAGTCTGTTCAGTACATAAAGAATTGGGTAGTGAAGTACATTTATTATTTGTAGGATTTGTAGGATTTATAGTTTTAAAATCACCTCGATGTGCAATTAAAGATCGGATAAAAGTATAGGTCTGTCCATCAAATTTATAAACACCTATTGAAATCTGGGAGTCAAACACATTGAACTGACTACAATCACGATATAAAGTTAAATTTACTTCAAATATATTTGAATTCTGAATTTCGCCCTTTCTTAACAAATTTATATGTGAAATCTCCACCAATTATATGCTCCGAATAGATGGAGGAAGTAAAAAATAGATAAAAAGCAATAAAGAAGCCGAGTCTTTTTATGTTGCTTCCTAAATGAATTGCTGAACCAATGCGTAAAAAATATATTAGGAGGTGCATAATGATAATTTAAAGATAAAAAAAATAGAGTAGGTTTAGATCTTTCGGATATATATAGCAGAAAGGGGAGGATGTTAACGGCTTTGTAGCGGCGACTTTAGTCGCTGCGTTAAACGCAAGCACCCTTATAATTTCAGTAAGCTGAAATCAGCGACTAAAGATGTTACCAGTTGTGTTGCGTAATGGATACCAAAAATCGGGATCATTTTCTGATTTCGACTTTCCGAAAAAGTACGGCAATGGTTTAACACAGCGACTGAAGTCGCCGCTACAGGTCTCTATTTTACCCATCAAAATCAAGTATTTTCATTTCTACGGTTATTCCTTTTTCTGTTTTATGTGCGGTTCCCCAATAATCGGAGCTAAGGCTAATTAACGACCAATTTTCCGGACTTCACCACCCCGTTCTTTAAGCGGAATTTCACAGCATACATACCAGGCACCCCGGGTGCATTCAACGGAATCTGGTTTGTTCCGGTATGTAATTGTTTTTCCAGGTATTCAATGGTCTTTCCGGACATATCAATAATCCGGATGGTGGCGGTCTGATCCAGGTAGGATAAATAGTTGAGTTGTAATGGGCCAAGGGCCTGGACTGGATTGGGATAAATAATTAGGTTGGACTCTTGCTGCGGATTGCGAGGAATGTGAATTATCTTTCCCAGATCAGATCCGGAAAAAGGCTGGGCGGCTACGTCTGATGAAGCAGTTTGGATACAGATGCTGGAAGAAAAACCACTGGTTAGACCTCCACAAACCGTTTTTAGTGTAAAGCAATACTGAGTTTCGGAGTACATACTACCAATTTGACTAGAGGTGCCGGTGGTGCTACCAAATTGTTTAAAT
>JAWXBI010000018.1:0-11627 GCA_034439915.1 Saprospiraceae bacterium
CCCCTAACCCCTAACCCCTAAATTCCTAATTCCCCCTGTGATACTTCCGTGATACTTGTTCCGCAGTTTTGTGCTAACAAAAACAAAAAAATATGAAACAATTATCATTCCTGGCTATGCCGGTCCGCTTCACGCTATTCTTAGCTATCTTACTTGTCATTTCCTGTACAAAAGATGCAGAAACCATAACCGTTGACACCTCAGTGCCTCAAGGCACATTTTCAACTCTTAAGCAAGGGAATATAGTAGAACAAAACAGTACCGGCTCTAAAGGATTAATACAGCTTGGACAAGATTCTAAAGGGATCCTATTTGTAAAATTTGGCAGTGATTTTACTACCGTTCTCGCTACCGGGACAGTCACGGTTTACCTAAGCACGAGCAATACTTTTAAGGCCGATCCGGGCAAAGGCAATCCTGATCTAAAGTTGGTGGGGTTTGTAAGTAAAAATGGAGAAATGTTTATGAAATTAAATAGCCCAGTCGAATCAAAGTTCACACATCTTATATTATGGTGTGGCTCTGCAAACATTCCTTTTGGCAATGCAGAACTAAAATAAATATTTATCTTAGAAAGTGAACGGTGGATAATACGATTCATTTCGACCTTCCAGTCTCGGTATTAAATCTAATTTCATGAAAATAATTTCAAGCCTACTGTTTTGCTTTTTAAGTTGTCTCCAATTATTACTATGTCAAAGTGGTTGGACCAAGGGAAAAGGAGAGCATTTTGCAAAACTGGATTTTTCAAGACTTTCTACCACTGAGTATTATTCACCGAATGGGGCCAAACTCAAGACGAACAGATTTATTCAAAATTCCCTTAATTTCTATGGAGAATATGGCTTTAGAGACCGGCTAAGTATTATTGTAAGCGGTCCGCTTTGGAGACAAAATGCCTTCGAAACTACAGAGCGAGTAAATGGTATAGGTGATTTTAGGTTTGATCTCAAATACCGGTTGACAAAGAATACAAAATGGCCCATAGCACTTAGCATTGCGCCTGAAATCCCCACTGGAAGGGCCAATGCATTTGCCCAAAGTAAAACCGCAGCACAGGAAAGGATTAACCTGCCTACCGGCGATGGAGAATTTAATATATGGACCACGTTGGCAGCTTCCAAATCTTTAGGCATAGGATATGTTTCATTGTTTGGGGCTTACAATTTTCGCACAAAATATAAAGGCCTCCCATTTGAAGATTTGTATCAGATAGGCGGCGAAATCGGATTTAATCCCATCAAACCTTTATTTATAAATGGTAAAATACGAAGTCAATGGGCTACGGGGGAAAGTAAATATCCGGAACTTGGTTTTGTACGTGGAGATGGTACTACCTATACCTTAATGAGTGCGGAGGCATTTTATCGTTTCACCAAAAGATGGGGAATATCAGCTACCTATCTTACGGGCAATGATCTGCTGGCCTCATTTCGTAACATATATATTTCCAGTTTTTTTTCCGTAGGAATAATACATGAATTTAAAAAATAATCTTTTATACTAATTGATTAACAAATGAAGAACATGAAACAAATTGGCTTTTTCTTATATATTCTTTTATTTGCCCATTGTGCCAAAGAGCAAAATACCACGCTTGATGATGATATGGGATCAATACCTACTCCGACTTCTTCGTATAGCGTCCTGAAATCAGGAAAATTTAATGGTGCCAGCGGGTACCCCGCGAATGGTACAGCGCAGCTGGTGAAGGATTCAACCAACATGTACAGTATAGTGCTCGAACAAGATTTTAGTACTACCTATGCTACCGGATCGGTCACGATGTATTTGTCCAAAACCCCTATCCCCACTTTCGAAGAAGCCACTACCTTTATAAAATTAGCGGTGATAAATAAAAATGGATTTCATCGTTTTGCGCTCGCCTCGCGGCCTGCTGACCAGTTAGTTAACGTGGTCGTCTGGTGTCAGCCTGCTGGTGTAAAATTTGGTCACGCCGAAATAAAATAGAATGAAAATAATCCTGTTCCTGTTGACTTCCGTTTGTTGGGGTGTACTGACGGCACAAATCGACTACAGTGACTACAACGAGCTATTAAAAAATAATGTTTCAACACAGGGCAAGGTAAATTATAAGGCGTTGAAGCAAAAAAAAGAAGAACTCAATGCCATAGTAGGTCAATTAAATAAATATTTTTCGGTCCATCTTTCAAAAAATGTAAAATTAGCCTATTGGATCAATGTGTACAATGCAAACACCTTATTATTGATCACCGATCATTATCCGCTCAAAAGTATTCTGGATCTTGATAATGGAAAAACATGGGATGTAAAAAGAATAAAAATCGGAATGAATACCTATTCGCTGAATCAAATAGAAAATGAGATCCTTCGAAAAGAATTTAAAGATGCCCGCATACATTTTGCATTAAACTGTGCGGCTGCTTCGTGTCCGCCTCTGTTAAACAAAATATACGACCCTGTCGACATCGAGTCGCAATTGGATCAGCAAACCAAATTGTTTTTAAACAGCACGGTCAAGTCAATTGCTCCCAATCAAATAGAAATATCCAAATTGTTTGAATGGTATGCCGGTGATTTTGGCGACATTATTTTATTTGTAAATAAATATTCTGATTTAAAATTCTCCGATAAAACCACCTTCATCTATTCTGCGTACAATTGGAAACTTAATGAGTAATTCTTGTTTAATTTCCTACATTTAAACAATCTAATGAAAGTAGTAATTATAGGGAATGGAATAGCCGGATCTAGCGCAGCCCGATACATTCGAAAATACAGCGATCATGAGATCATTATGATCTCCAATGAATCAGAATATCCTTTCTCGCGGACAGCGCTTATGTATATATATATGGGTCATCAGCGATTGGATGATACCAAATTGTATGAAGATGAGTTTTGGGATAAAAATAGAATCGGGCGATTAAAATCTACCGTACTGGCTATCCATCAGGACTCCAAAACATTGACTTTGTCGGATGGCAAGATCGTATCTTATGATAAATTAATAATTGCTACGGGGTCCAAATCAAATAAATTTGGCTGGCCGGGTCAGGAATTTAATGGTGTAATAGGATTATACAACTTACAGGATCTCGAATTGATTGAATCTCATTCAAAAAATATCAAAAAGGCTGTCATTGTAGGTGGTGGATTGATTGGAATTGAACTGGCGGAAATGCTTCATTCCCGAAATATACAGGTCACATTTCTTTTGAGAGAATCCAGCTATTGGAATATCATTTTACCGCTGGAAGAAAGTATGATGATCAATAGGGAAGTTCACGATAATGGAATTCACCTGAGATTGAGTGAAGAATTGAATAAAGTGATCGATGATGGCAGCGGAAATGTAAAAGGAGTGATCACTTCAAAAGGAACCTTTATCGAAGCTCAGTTTGTCGGGCTTACCGTGGGGGTGAGTCCTAATATAGATTTTATTCAAACGAATCCAATCGAGACATTGAATGGTGTATTGGTCGATGAATATTTAGCAACTTCAGAACCAGATATATACGCCATCGGTGATTGTGCACAATTACGAAATCCGATTCCCGGGCGAAAACCAATAGAAGCATTATGGTATACCGGTCGCATGATGGGGCAGACCGTAGCTCATACGATATGTAAATCACCCGTAAAATACAATCCTGGTATATGGTTTAATTCGGCAAAATTTTTTAATATCGAATATCAGGTGTACGGTGAGATACAGGCGAAAAGACTTAATCATATTCATACTTTGTTTTGGATGCATCCAAATCATAAAAAAGCAATTAGAATAAATTTTCATGCATATTATAAAAATGTAACAGGATTTAATTTGATGGGCATCAGGTACAGACATGAAGTTTGTGAAAAATGGATACAATCCAAAACCAGTATTGAAGAAGTGTTACCAAACCTCAGTCTTGCAAATTTCGATCCTGAGTTTTTTAATGAATATGAAAGTAAATTAATCGAACAGTATAATCAAGTAAACGGCTCGTCTCTTCGATTAAAATCAAAACGAAGTCTGGATTTGGTAACACGATTTTTAAATAAAGTAAAACCTGCTAAATAATATGTCGACACCCATTTCAATGAGCTTGGTTCAGAGAGGACATGATATAAAGATTCATCAAAAGATAGCTGTAGGATTCGTTGTCATTGCCCTTATAATTCAATGTATTTATTGGTTTTCACAGGCTAGTCAAAACGCTTCAGCCTGGTTATGGATTTCCATTCTACTGGCAAGTATTGGGTCTATAGGTTATACGATTACAACATATAAACAGGAAGTCAAAGGAATAAAAAATAATAATAATTGGTTTTCTTCTTTGACTAGTCGTGGCGCACTTGCCTGGGGCCTGGCAGTTTTTCTAACTGGATTTTATATAATTCTGTATTGGTATCCAGCCTTATTGGGCCTTTCAGAAAATGGAATTTCAAACACAGGTTTGATAAAATTATTTGATCCATTAAGTATGACTCTGAAAGGATCTTCTGCCAGTCAATGGTTTGTATATGGAACATTGTATACGCTGATCATCCTGTTGATGGGTATTAAGTTTATCTATAAATACCGACACAATCGATATCAAATAATTCGAACACTATCTGTGATGTTTTTCCAAACTGCTATTGCATTTATTTTACCGGAAATACTTCAATCATTAAATCAACCATATAATGATTTTAAAAATATCTGGCCATTGAATTATTCTTTTTTTCTTGATTGGCATATAGATGAATTAATTAAAAATGGGTTATTTGGATATTTTATTTTATTCTGGGGTATTATTTCCTTTTTAGTGATTACACCCATACTAACTTATTTTTATGGCAAGCGATGGTATTGCTCCTGGGTATGTGGTTGTGGGGGACTGGCAGAAACGGCAGGAGACCCATTCCGGCATTTATCAAATAAATCGCTAATAGCATGGAAGATAGAACGATGGATGATACATGGAGTATTGGTCTTTGTATCCATTATGACTGTTGCCGCATTGGTGACACGTAGTACAGGTTTTAGTAACTTATTTTTTTTCAGCAGCTATGACCTGAGCAAGTGGTATGGATTTTTAATAGGTTCTGTATTTTCAGGCGTTATTGGCGTAGGTTTTTATCCCTTGATGGGAAGCAGAGTATGGTGTAGATTTGGATGTCCTATGGCTGCCTATCTGGGCCTATGGCAAAAGAAAAAATCCAAATTCCGTATTACCACCAATGGAGGACAATGCATTTCCTGTGGCAATTGCAGTACCTATTGTGAAATGGGTATTGATGTAAAAGCGTATGCACAGCAAGGACAGGATATAGTACGATCATCCTGCGTTGGTTGCGGTATCTGCAGTGCTGTTTGTCCAAGAGGCGTATTGCGTTTGGAAAATGGATCTTTGGATATCGATATACGTGCTGAAGAAAAAAGAACTCTGCATATAAACTAAGTAGTGTAAGGTTCGAATATTTATCTCGAAAAATGGCGCATGACAAAATGCACATATCCTATTGAATTGCCCACTATCCTAAAGGGAGAAAATTAATTAAAGGCATAATCTGTCATGCGCCCTCGAAAAATGGGATCAGCGTATTTAAAGAATCATTTATTATCTTAGGGCTAACATTGGAAAATGCCATTCTTTATTTACCCAAATAGTTGACCAGGTAATAAACTCTGATTGGCGCAGAGCAATGTTCAGATGGAGGTCTTAGAAATAAGCTAACTGAGGAAATAATAAAAGCCGAAACAGGAAATAGCTATGGCCAAATCTATGATTTAATTATTTTAGGCGACTTGATTTATCTGTCCACACAATTACATGTTATTACTATTTACAAAAAAGCGTAAAGTATAAATGAAAACAGCCGTATTTATTTTGATTTTATCATTCGGTCTTGTTACTTCAAATAAGGGCCAGAGGATGGTGAAAGTAAATTCGATGGGTATCTCCCAAAATTGTTGACTTTATTACTATTCCTGAAAACATAGGAAATGATGCTCTACTTATCGCACAGGAATATTATCATAAGATATTTCAATATATTGCGTTTTTAGAAAAGCCGACTAGTGAAGACATTGCTGCTGTAAATCGCTGGGAAATGCCAATTGTAAGGAATTTATTTTAATTGCCGAACATGAAATCAGTGATGGTACATTGACACCAAAGGGATATAAGAACAAACAATTCAGTTTTTATGCATACAAAACAATTCCAAATAGTGGAGATTATGAAAGACATTGGTAAACTCAAAGGGCTGTGATTCTATCGCGACTTTACATTTAACCATAAATCGTACTACTTCATTTAGCACCACAATAACAAGCTGTAATTCTGTATTCTGGCATGGCACTACCTATTTAAGATGATATAAGCGGGGGTGCATTCATTTTTATTATTGAACCAAAACATTACATTTTAGCAGAGTATGCCTTTTCACAATCATTTTTACACTTGATGGCGTGGTCCAGATGAACCCTCAATTCCGGAAGTTTGGCTGTGGCCCATGATTTGATATCGGTATCCTGGCAGTCGGTAGAAGCCATTTCAAAAAGCCGGATTGCCCCTTCATGTCCTTCAACCATCATATCTGCATAAGCTATATCAAATTCACTTCCAGAGGTTTTTTTGTTTAAATTGGTATATGCTTCATTGATATCATTCGTAGCGGTTGTTGGTATGGTAATCACTTTGGTTTTGGCAAGGGCGGTTAGTTCATCCATTGATTTCTGATGTTGTTCCTGCATCATTTTACCCAATGCCACCACATGGCTCGATGCCCCTTTTTGTTGGGCCAATTTTCCCAAAATGATTTCTTCCAGGTGTATTTCTGCTGCTTTTACCAGAAACTCAGCATCTTTTTCCTGCGCTTTGTTATCAAATTTTGCTTCATTGCTTTTCAAGGCCTGAGCTTCCGAGTCCGTTTTATTTTTGCAAGAGCTTATTGTATATAAAACGAGCATCAACAGACTTGCCTGCATAAAGTAAGTGTATAACTTTTTCATTTATTGGTAAATATTATAATTAATTAGAATTGAATAAAATGTCATTTACGATTTTAAATCCTGGTACAATAGGGTATACCTTTTCGAGGGATATCCATAAAAAATCTACCCTGAAATCAGAATTAATCTTGTTTCCAAAGTTCAGGTAGTTATCTCTTTCCTTCATTACACAATTACAGAAATAAGTTACAGAATTAACATTATTACTGTTAGTCAATCAGGTCATAAGTAAGGGTCGGGTGGCTTTTAGCCGATTATAGTTTGAATTGAACAAGGATATCTAAATGATACCTGGTTTTAAAGAATCGGATGATTATAATAAGTCGATCCGTTTTCTTTTTTCCTGCGCGTATATATTATCGTTATATCGTATATGTTTAAATAAACATATTTAACAAGCAAGTAAACAATGTATTACGTTTACTGATTTATTTTTTAGCGGACTTTCTCAGGTTTTCCTTCATTCGTTGCTTTATAACCTCAATAATCAGCCCCAGGGGCAGTGGTCCGGTCAGGGGGAAACGGAGGGTGGATTTGGTTCCCTGGTAACGTATTAATTTCTGACGAAGCGCGCCGGTGGCAGCAGGCATAGGATATAGCGCCAAGTGGTTTTTCCAGGCTGCAAATGATATCAACATACCTTTCCATTTATACAATGGCATATTATAACTGATGATTTCTTCGGCTTCCGGCACAGTCTGTTTAACCACCTCGCGAAGTTGATTCAGTTTTTGTTGGATATCTTTCGGAAACCCGGAAATGTATTTTTCAACCGTTTTAGGTTTTGGCCCTGTCATGAAATTTGATATTTTAATACTTCAATATTATCATTTATTAAACCTGTCCTGGTTTGATTTTTCAATTTCCCCCAGCCGTTTACCGGAAAGTACCGATTTATCCTTTTTAGTAATGTCCGTTTTAGACGCATATAAATCGGTCACTTTAATGAGCAGCCAAACATTATCCTGACTGCTTTTCGATTTGACTAAAACAAATTCACCTTTTAATTTTTGGCCCTTCAAGATAAATTTTAATTTCCCCTCCTTCCATTGGTCCCTGAGTCTTTTGTTTTGTGTGGTTTTATCTTCATCACCACCCTCTGCCGGTTCGCAAGTGCCCTCATCCCATACCATTACCGTCCCGGCCCCATAACCGCCAGGGATTACCCCTTCAAAACTACGGTAATCAAAGGGATGATCCTCCACTTCCATGGCAAGCCTTTTAATATCCGGGTCGGTGGAAGGGCCTTTAGGGACCGCCCAGCTCTTTAAGACCCCGTCAATTTCTAAACGGAAATCATAATGCAATCGGGATGCATCGTGTTTTTGAACCACAAACCGGAGGCTATCCCTTTCGGGCTTGCCGCTTTTAGGTTCGGGACTTTCTTTAAAATTTCGTTTCGAATTGAACCTCAAGTGTGTCATGGGCTAATCTGTATTTTGAATATCCAAACAGTACCATATCCAAATTAAAAATCCTGATCGGTACAGGCAATCGATATTATACTAAACTTATCCTGGGCGGTAAAAATTGCAGGAATTAAGATTGTATGCTCCCGGGAGAATAACCCTTAATTTGTTTACCTTGAATTATGAGCCACCTTTAAACCTGTTTTTCAGGCAGGACAGCCGCTTCATCCCGATGGTAAGTTGGACGGAACACCAACTTAAGAGATTCAATAAATAATATGCCGGCCAGGGTAAGCCCAAGGATCATTTTCATCACCTCTCCATTTAGCGTACTCGTTTTAAAAATGGATTGCAAGGCGGGGATATAGACTATCGATAGCTGAAGGAGGACGGTCAGGAGAATAGCGCCCCACATACCCTTGTTGACCATCCAATCCCTCGAAAAAATAGAATGATGCATCGAGCGGACAGAAAGGGCGTTTCCCAATTGTATAAAACACAACAAGGTAAAAACAGCCGTTCGCTGAATGCTCACCTCATAACCCTGGGCTGCAGTCCACCACTGGATAAAGATAGCTGCTACAGCCATGATCAGGCCTGTGACTAAAATTTTCGGAATCAGTTTGCCTGCAAATAAATTTTCCTTGGGGTGCCGGGGTGGATGGTTCATAATTCCTTTTTCTGCCGGTTCAGCGACCAGGGCAAGTCCCGGCAATCCATCAGTCACCAGGTTAATCCAAAGAATATGGATAGGCAACAATGGAATAGCCAGGCCGATAATTGGAGCAAAAAAGATAGTAAGGATTTCCCCCAGGTTGCAGGAGAGCACGTATAGGATAAACTTTTTGATATTTGCATAAATCCGCCTTCCTTCCTTTATGGCTTTGACAATGGTGGCAAAATTATCATCCAATAAAATCATATCGGCAGCCTCTTTGGATACATCTGTACCGGTAATGCCCATGGCCACTCCAATATCCGCTTGTTTCAAAGAAGGTGCATCATTGACCCCATCGCCGGTCATGGCTACAAATTCACCGTTTGCCTGGAGTGATTTTACAATGTTCAATTTTTGTTGCGGAGAAACCCTGGCGTAAACCAAGGTTGTTTTCGTGGCCACCTTGAATTCCTCCTCAGACAATTTCTCCAGGTCGGATCCTGTTTTAGCCGCATTGGATCCTTCTTGAATCATCCCGAGCCTGGAAGCAATGGCAGTGGCTGTCAGCGGCTGGTCACCGGTAATCATTACAGTCTTTATTCCAGCTGATTTACATTGCCGGATAGCTTCTTCTATTTCCGGCCTGGGTGGGTCGATCATCGCTGTTATACCTAACGGATTAATATCCTGCTCATTTTCAACGGTTAGTTTATCTGGTTTTGTATCAAAAATTTTATATCCGAAAAACAGCACCCTCAAACCTTCCGAAGCCCACTCCCGGTTTTTGATCAGCCATTGTTCAGCCGTGGCTTTATGTTCAGCAGAATAAATTTCCGCCATTTTAACCGGGGCACCTTTTACAAATAATATCCAATGATCCCCGTCCTGGTGCAGGGTGCTCATCCTCATCCGGGTAGCATCAAAAGGGAGTTTTTCAACTAATGGAAATTTCTTTTCTGCCTCCTCTTTTGAAAATCCCGCACCTAATGCATATTTAACTAATGCGGTCTCTGTGGAATCACCCAACAATTCTTTATTCTCGGCAATCCTCACCTCGTTGTTTAATAACATAGCTTCATTAAATAATGCCTTGCTCTCGCCGCTTACTTCCTGCTTTTCAAGGGTCATGATATTTTGGGTCAGCGTTCCGGTCTTATCGCTGCAGATATAGGTTACCGAGCCCAGGGTTTCTACCGCAGGCAGGTTCCGCATCAGTGCTTTTTGTTTTACCATCCGGTGGGCACCCCGTGCAAGTGCAATGGTTATTACGGCAGGGAGGGCTTCTGGCAAGGCTGCCACGGCCAAAGACAAAGCGGTAAGAAACATTTGGAAGGCTGGTTCTCCACGCCACAATCCAAACACAAAAACGATCAGGCAGATGAGAATGACGATAATAGCTAATTGTTTGGCGAATACGCCTAACCGCTTTTGCAGCGGGGTTTTTTGAGACCCTTCCTCCATCATACCGGCTATCTTTCCAAGTTCAGTAAGCATACCGATAGAGGTGACGATGGCTTTAGCAGAACCGCTGCTGACTATGGTCCCTTTGAAAATCATGTTGTGCTGATCCCCCGGCACCAGGTTTTCCCCGATGATTGCTTCCGTCTGTTTTTCGATGGCATGGCTCTCTCCGGTCAGGGATGCTTCATGGGTATTAAATGAGCTAATCTCTAATAATCTGGCATCTGCGGGAACGATGTCACCGGCTTCCAATACAATTAAATCACCTGGGACCAGGTACACTGCTTGCAGTTTCTCCGGCTTACCATCCCGGATGACCAAGGCATTCCGGGCCACCATTTTTTTTAGCATCCTGACCGATTCCTCTGCACTATTCTCCTGTGAATATCCCATCAAAGCATTGCCCAATATAATCGCCACAATGACGAAGGCATCGGTGTGCTCACCGGCAACAAAGGAAATTACTGCGGCAATAATCAATATCAGGATCATTACATCTTTAAATTGCCCCAACAGGATAACCCATTTACTTTTTGGCTTGGTTTCCTTTAATACATTTTCCCCAAACTCCTTTTGAATTGCAGGCACAGCTTCTTTTTTTAATCCAGTTAACGAAGTATGGAGTTGTTGGATGGTTTCCTCTGTGCTGCGTTGGTAGTAAGTGTTCATTAATGGTCAGACTATTGATTTAAAATGAAATGGTCCCGCCCGGGAATTGGATATCGTTTCTCTTGTTGTTAGCTGGGGTTAGCATAGTGAGTACACAAAGCCAAACTCCATGTGTTCTTATAAAAATATTGGTTGACCATTCATAGAGACTAAAATTTTGTCCCTCAAAGGTGCCTGCACTGATACCACGTCCGACCACGATGCCGGTATCACCGTAAACATTTATTATCAGCTCATCGACATCCATTCTGTTATGGCTAACCATGCCCGAACTAATCCATTTTAAAAAAGCTGACTTTGAAGTAATGCCATCAGAACCAATGATTACCCCTTCATCAGCCATAAAACCGCCTATTTCAGCGGGATCATTTTTTACCATAGCCTCGTCCCACACTTTGGCCAATGTTAATAATTCTTGTTTTTCCCTTTCCATAAGAAAGAATTTGAATAAAAGGTTAAA
>JAWXBI010000019.1:0-4704 GCA_034439915.1 Saprospiraceae bacterium
CCCTGCAACTGCCCAGAATAATTCTCCAAAAGGACTTCCATTCATCACCAATTATCGTTACCAGGACTACGGCGCGGACGGAGTCAACTGGTGGGTAGAGGAGGACGACCAGGGTGTCCTCTATTTTGCCAATGCCCAGGGAGTCCTTATTTACGATGGCCAACGTTGGGAATTGGTGAGAGTTCCGGGAGCTCCTGAAACCCGGAGCCTGGCAAAGGGGCAAGATGGGAAAATTTATGTAGGTACAAATGGGGACATTGGATACCTGGCTCCGGGAAAACAAGGAAGGCCTGAATTTATTTCCCTTAAGGACAAGTTGCCCGAGCAGCACCGTCAATTTGGTGAAGTGTGGGAAACCCAGGTATCCCAGGGAGAGGTGTATTTCCGCACCAACAATAAAATGTTTATCTGGAATGGAGAATCTTTCCGCGTCCTTGAAAGCCGGGAAGGATTTCATGTGGGTGCCGAAGTCAATGGCCGTTATTTTGTCAGGATCTGGACCCGGGGCCTGACTGAATTGATACAGGACAGTTTTCACCTGGTCCCGAACGGCGAGCGATTTGCCAATGAACGCATTTATGTCATGCTTCCTTATGACGACAACCGGATGCTGATCGGCACCAGGACCCAGGGTATGTTTATCTATGACGGTAAAACATTCGCCCCATTCAAAACGGAAGCGGATCCTTTTATTGTGAATACCAGTCTTTATGGAGGTCGCGTCCTGAGCAATGGCTTGATCGCTCTGAATACCTTCAACGATGGCATGGTGCTTATCGACAAACAGGGTAAACTCATCCAGCGGATCGACAAATCAGTGGGCTTGCAGGACAATTCGGTGGATCAGGTTTTTGAAGACAGCCGGGGCATCTTGTGGATGCCTTTATTCAACGGCATTGCCAAAGTGGATTTATATTCATCCCTGACCGTATACAATGAAGCCCTCGGCTTACCGGCAAAAACGGTTTTCAATGTGGGCATTCACCAGGGTCATATTTATGCGGGGACCAATAACGGAATCTATTTGCTCGATCCGGTGACCAATCTATTTGGAAAGGTTCCGGGTACCAGCGGCCAGACTGGAAATTTTATGGTAAATGGAAAAGATTTACTGGTCAGTGCAGCCGAAAAGGGATTGATTAAATTGGAAGGAAACAAGGCTTTTGCTGTCATACCTGGTGTCAATTATGAATTCCACCTCAGGCAAATTTTGAGATCGAAACTCGATACCTCGGTTTTATACTGTGCTTTGCGGAGTGGGCTGGCCGTGGTTAGGTATTCGTCCTCAACCGGTACCTATGCTGTTGAGTCCTTTGCGCTCATTTCAAATCCCTCCGCTGGACTGATCAGCGAAACGCAGGACGGAAATCTATGGATGAACGGGGACGATATTGGGAAAGTAAAGTTGGTGAAGCCCGACAGGAGCAGTGGTAAATGGGTACTCCACGAAAACGCCGTGGAGGTTTATGATGGTAAACATGGTTTGCCTTTAAAAAATATTGCGATCCTGGAATATGACCAGGAGGTGTATTTTGCAATAGACCAGGATGCTATTTATAGATTCGACCAGGGCCAACAAAGGTTTATCCGGGACACAGCGGTGATCCTGAATAAACAATTTGTGCTGAATGCGGACTATACGCTCCAGGGTATAACTGATCCCCTGGGACGGAACTGGGCCAATTTTGGCCAGGGGGTTTTCGCAGAAATGCCTTCAAAAGATGGAAGTCAAAAGATCGTCAATGCCCCATTTAAGGAACTGAGGAAAAACTATCCGATCTGGGATATTGCACTATCTGCAGGAAGTAAGGGTGAAGTAGTGGCCTGGATGAGCGGAAGGGAGGGGATCATCCGCTACGATGGAAATCTGGAAGAAAACGCCCAGGATAAGTTTTCGTGTATCCTTCGCGGCATCACCCTGAATGAGGATTCAGTCTATTTTTCCGGTTTCGGCAGGCCCTCCGGCGTTACTGAATTCAATAATGAATGGAACACGGTGCAGTTTGATTTTTCGGCCCCGTTTTTTAAACTTGAAAATGAAACCCGGTTCTCCAGCATCCTTGAAGGCCGGGATAAAAACTGGAGCGAATGGACTAAACAAAATTTCAGGTAATTCGGCAACCTGTCCGCAGGGACCTATACATACCGGGTCAAGGCAAAAAATATTTATGATACCGAGAGCAGTGAAGCCAATTTTACATTTAAAATATTACCGCCCTGGTATTCCACCTGGTGGGCTTATCTAATTTACGCCCTTCTGGCTGGAGCATTGATTTATAGTATAGTCCAATGGAGGACCCGTCAGTTGCATGAAAAACATCGCGAACTGGAGCTTATGGTCAATGAAAGAACCGCCGAATTGAAACAGAGAGTTGATGAGTTGGCGGTAATCAATAGTGTACAGGATGGGCTCGCATCCAAACTAGATTTGCAGGCTATTTATGATCTCGTAGGCGACAAAATCCGGGACGTATTTGATGCACAAGGCGTTGCCATTTCTTTTTTAGACCGGGCAACCAATCAAATCAACAATCCTTATTATCTCTTTGAAGGACAACGAATCAACCAGCCTGCCTTTGAATTTGGCAAAGGAATGACCTCAAAAGTTATTAGGGACGGGCAGCCCTTGCTCATCAATGAAAAGGCGGCTGACCGGTTTAAGGAATTCGGGGCAGTTTTTGCAAGTTCGGAGACAGAAGCTTCTGTCAAATCATGGTTGGGTGTGCCACTGATCTCCGCAGGTAAAGTGAATGGGATCATCAAGCTTGAAAACTATAATAAGGAATTCGCCTACAGCGAAGGGGATGTATCCCTGCTCCAGACCCTGGCCAACAGTATGAGCGTTGCCCTGGAAAATGCGAGGTTATTTGATGAGACTAACCGGCTGCTGAAAGAAACCGAACAACGAACGGCAGAATTGGCGGTGATCAACAGTGTGCAGGAAGGATTGGCCCGGGAACTGGATATGCAGGGCATTTATGATTTGGTGGGAGAGCGGGTACAGAAATTGTTTAATGCCGAAGTGGTCATCATAGCCAGCTTTGACCAGGAGTACATAATGGAATATTTTAATTATCGGTTTGAAGATGGCCGGAAAAATCAGACTGAACCCAGAATGATCGGGAAATTAAGACGCCACCTGATTGAGATCCGTAAAAAAATTGTGATTAATACCCGGGATGAAAGCGCGGCGTGGTTTGGTTCAGTGGCAGTACCTGGTACGAAACCCATGGTGTCCGGAATGTTTATACCCCTGACCGTAGGAGAAAAAGTTACCGGTTATGTAAGTCTGCAGAATTTGGACCAGGAATTTGCATTCAGTGAATCGGATATTAGATTGTTGGAAACCCTGTCTAACAGCATGAGCGTGGCTCTTGAGAATGCCCGCCTCTTTGATGAAACCAACCGCCTGCTCAAGGAGACTGAACAACGAACAGCAGAACTGGCAGTAATAAATAGTGTACAGGAAGGCCTCGCCCGGGAATTGGATTTGCAGGGCATCTACAACCTTATCGGGGACCGGGTTCAACAACTTTTTAATGCGCAAGCCGTCATTATTGCCAGCCTTGATCTGGAATCCAGAACCGAACATTTTAATTATGTTTTTGAAAATAATGAAAAAGTCAAGATCAGCTCAAGGCCGATCAATAACCTAAGACAATTATTAATTGATCGAAAACAAGTTATTTATATTTCGACGGAAGCACAGGCTTCTAATGAGTATGGATTGACACCTATTGAAGGTACACAAATGCCCAAATCCCTTTTGTTTGTTCCCCTGCTCACCGGGCAGGTGATCAAAGGATATGTAAGTCTGCAAAATATAGACCTTGAAAATGCCTTCAGCCATTCCGATATCCGGCTCCTGGAGACCCTCGCCAACAGTATGAGTGTAGCCCTGGAAAATGCTAGATTATTTGATGAAACCAACCGTCTGTTGAAAGAAACCGAACAACGCACTGCTGAATTGGCCGTGATCAACAGTGTACAGGATGGGTTGGCTAAGGAGCTGGATATACGGGGCATCTATAACCTGGTAGGCGATCGATTATGTGAGCTTTTTCCGGATTCTCAGACCCTGGTGATCCGGACTTTTGAACATGAAACCAGCCAGGAGCACTGGCAATATGCCAAAGAAAAAGGCGTTCGCCAATACGTCCATCCCCGACCGTTTAACTGGAACAGCAAACAATTGATCCTGTCCAAAAAACCATTGGACATTAAAGAAAATTATATTGAAACTGCTGTATCGTTTGGTGGCACAGGAGTCACCGCAGGACAACCACCCAAATCGGCTTTATTTGTCCCCATGATTGTTGGTGACCTGGTTAAGGGCTCCATCAGTTTACAAAACGTTGACACAGAATTTGCATTTAATGAATCGGATCTCCGGTTGTTGACTACACTGACCAACAGTATGAGTGTAGCGCTGGAAAATGCACGCCTCTTTGATGAAACCAACCGGCTGCTTAAAGAGACCGAACAACGCACGGCGGAACTGGCAGTAATAAATAGTGTACAGGAAGGCCTTGCCCGCGAACTGGATATGCAGGGTATTTATGATCTCATCGGTGACCGGGTTCAAAAACTCTTTAATGCACAGGCCGTAATCATCGCTACGCTGGATCTTGAAAACCAAACAGAACATTTTAATTATGTATTTGAAAATAATGAACGAGTCAAACTGGAACCCAGGCCGATCAG
>JAWXBI010000020.1:0-10258 GCA_034439915.1 Saprospiraceae bacterium
AGGTTGAGGTTGAGGTTGAGGTTGAGAGAAGAGGGCGCCACAATAGAGAATCATGGTGGCCAACAGGTATTTTTTCATAAAACCAGAATTGAGCAATAAATTTAGTCTAAAAGGTGTGGTCTGGTATCTGCTTTATTACCGCTGGATACGCCATTGTCAGGATAAACAAAACAGAGTAAGTCCGAATAGGAATAAACATACCAATTTATACCATATGATCCGGACCCACTCTTGCTCAATACGGAGAAGCAGGTTTTTTAAGGATATCGATCAATCACTAAAAGATCGTTGGAACATTAGAGCAGCCGAGCTTTTTTTAAACTATATAGTGCAATGTTAAGCTTAATCTGTCCAATTTCCCACTACGACACAATGAGCACAACGAGCGAAAACTACAGGGAAGTGACGAAAAATAGGATTGGAGTTTTACGACACTATGTTACTTCGCAGCTTCGCTGCATGCTGTATTCGTTGCGCTATCGCAGTCGTCGCTCGCGTTGCTCACCGCTTGCTTCTCTCGCTGCTCGCTTCTCTAGCGGTGGGATAATTTGTCCGCCATATCAAGCTTTACTTGACACTAGTTTGGTTTTTGATTGCACCCGGAAATGTATTCATAGTGAATAGTGCCTGTATCATTATAGTCCAGAGCATTGCCCATTTCATCGGTTTCATAATTTGCATAGAAGGTGGAATATTTAACGTCTACCGGGAGATTGTTTTTTACAGTGTAGGAATCAAAAGCGATTAAGTAATCCAATTCACCGGGTGAACCATCGTCATTTACATAATAACCTTTAAATTTTATTATTAAGTTTTTAGGTAAAATTAAATAACCGCCGTCTGCACTGGTACCGGGAAAACCTGCGGCAGCAGAACTAAAAGGTTGGATCACATTTTTATCAACGGTTTGTTCTTCTACGAAAATCAAAATCCATTCATCGGTATTGTTGCTTCTTAATGGAGAGGATGCTCTGTTTCAATTTTAAAATTATCATTGTATGAAAAGGTGTGTGCATTATCCCAAAAGGTAATGCCGTTTTCTATTAATACATCTGTACAGGAAATCGCCCGCCCTACAGGCCGTGAACAACCATATATATATATCACGTTCTGATTTCCAGTGCTTCTAAAACCATTTGAAAGCGTATACTCCCAAAGATTTTCTATATGACTCAATTTCCAGATTTTGTGATTATCGTTGCCGCGTTGTTCCAACGGGGTTTGCAGGGTGAACTCAGCATTGTCCTTTGAACAAGCGGTCACAAATAATAAAGCGAGCAGGGTAAAAAAGTGATGTTTTCTCAGAAAGTAATTATTTAAGGTTAACAATTTATTCTTGAATAAGGGTATGTCAATTAGTGTAAACAGTTTTAAAATAGTTCGTAAAATGATGTAATTTATTTTGATGAATATTGAAGAGTAGGTGGGAAACGGAGTGAGTAGACTCCATGGCGATAATACAAAGTGGAATAGGTATAGGAAAAAACAAGGAAATTTGGAACAGCAAGACCTCTGATCATGTCCATAAGAAATCCAAATGAGGAAAGGGGTTTATTCCAAAGTATACCTGAAACCAAGTTTATTTTAGTTCATGAATGTACCTCTAAAAAGAGATTAAGTCAATAATTAAATGACTCAACCTTCTTCCCCATCCATTCTTTTTGGCTTAGTCGATTTCGCCTGCCTGATCCGGTAACTGATCGACAGATTCACCTGGCGCCTTCTGAACTGTGCATTTCCCTCCGTATAAAAGTTGGGGCCTTCGCTGATAAACCGGTTACGGCGGGTATTGAATACATCCAAAACACTGAGATTGATAGTGGCTTTATCTTTCCAGGTGTCTTTGCTCACGGATACATCGGCATAATATAAAGACTTGCGCCTGCCCTGGGCAGTTTTTTGTGGCGCTTCATAATTTGCCCTGAGTTGGATATCCAGTTTTTTGGGAAGGGAAAACCGGGAAGTCTGCCGGGCAAACCAACTATAGATATTGGCTTTATAATCGGGCAAGATATTACTGCCGTCGATCTCTGCGTAGAAAAAATTAAAATTAAAATCAAGTTTCCACCATTCCACCGGAGTATATCCGCTGGTAAATTCAGTCCCCAGAGCCCGTTCTGATAACAGGTTTTCTGTGCGGGTCACGGAATTGCCATCGATATCTACCCTTCTGATCCGGTCGATTTTGTCTTTAGTACCCCGGTAATACACTGCAGCAGTAAAAGATCCTTTATCAAAAGTCTTGATATGACCCAACTCGAGGGCATTGCTAAACTCAGGTTCAAGATCAGGGTTGCCGCTAAAAAAATTCCGGCTGTCTGAAAAGGTGACAAAAGGAGTCAGATCATTGTAAAAAGGCCTGCGTACCCGGCGGCTGTAACTTAATTGTAAGGCATTTTCTTTAGGAAGGCTAAGGGTAAGGTGAACACTTGGAAAAAGGTTGACATAGTTACGGGGATTTACCTCGTTGGTTTCCTGGAGGGTAGTTTTGACATCGGTCCATTCTGCCCGCAACCCCGCCTGGTAGGAAAACGCCCGGGTTTTATTGCCAAGGACACTATAAGCCGCGTGTATGTTTTCATCGTAGAGGAATATATTGTCCAGTCCGGGGATGGGTAAATATATACCTTCCGCATTTTTTTCACTGACGACATAGTCATTGACCATATCCCGGAAACTACTTCGCAGTCCGGTTTCAAATTTCCCTTCTTTACCCAGGGGTTTGATATAATCCAATTGAAATAGCCACTGTTTTTCAAATTCATCATTCAGCGATCGCTGTACTATATTTTGGCTGGGGTCTTCAGATCCGTCCGGACGAAAATAACGCTGATTAAAGGCCTGATCAGATTTTTCAAAATAATCGATGTATTTTATTTCTCCGATGAGTTCGTGGCCTTTCTGATCAAAGGACCTTTTATAATTGACACTGTATTCGGCATTGGGTTCGATTTCATCTTCGTCTTGTTGTCGTTTGATATTGCTGATGAAGTTGGAAGTATTATTTTGGTAATCGAGGTAATTGATATGGAGCAACCGGTTGCCCTGGCTTCTCCGGTAGAGATAAGAGGCTGTCAATATACTTTTTTCAGAAAAAAAGTAGTCCAATCCCCCACGTATATTATTATTGAAACCGGTAAAAGTCCCCCGGTTAGTCTGCTGCAAGATTAAAAGTGTATCACCGTATACTTCTTGAAAAAGGGAACTGCGAATCCATTGCTGACGATACGATATCCCATAGTTGATAAAGAAATTGAGGTCATTATGGCGGTAATTAAAATTTGCTGCCAGGCCAAAATTGGCCGGTTCGCCGGTGATCACATCCAACGACCCGTTGAAGCCCTGGCTCCTGTCTTTTTTAAGTACAATATTGATGATGCCTGCCATACCTTCTGCTTCGTATCGCGCTGAAGGATTGGTGATGATTTCTACCCGCTCGACCATATTGGCCTGCAATTGCTGAAGCCCGCTGCCTCCTTTAATACCCACCAGGCCGGAGGGTTTGCCATCGATCAGTATACGGACATTATCACTCCCCCTCAATTTGACTCCTCCTTCCTGATCCACTGAAACAGAAGGGATATTGGTCAGGATATCCGAAGCAGACCCTCCTGCATTGGCAAGGTCTTTACCCACATTAAATATTTTTTTATCCAAGGACAACTGCATTGAACTCTTTTCAGCCTGCACGACCACTTCATCCAGGGTGCTCACCGCAGGGGCCAGCCTGATGTTATTTAATTCGATTCGAGGCCGCTCCTTTGATAAACTAAAAGAAGGTGTACTGTAGGGATTATACCCCATAAAATCCAGCCTGAGATAATATTCCCCAAAATCTACATCAATTTTAAATTCTCCATTGTCTTCGGATAAGGCACCATCCACCAAAGAATTATCCTGGGTTTTGATCACCTGGATGGTAGCAAAACCCAGTGGTAAAGCTGAAGTGGAATCCAAAATCCGACCCTTGATGTGGCCATTTTTTGAAGTTTGTCCTTGCAATGACAAAGGGACGACGAAGATCAAACAACCGTAAAATAAAAAGTGCTTAATGGACAATGGCATATTAACAAGTTTTGGACCCACATCTACAGAGGGTCGCGATGACGTCAATATTACCATTAAAACCGGCTAACAGTCAAATCCCAATCGACCATCGGGGTAGTTTATTCGGCTTTTTAAACACTTGCCATGGTCTTGCATGTTGCCATCAATAGTTATTCCGTGGTTTGAAGTGGGAAATGGACCGTAGTGTATTGGATATCATGCTTTTTTGTATTAAGGATCGGTAGTCAAATAGTACAAAAAAAAATCAAAACAGGGTCCAATTCCATCTATCCCCCTTACTTTTACTTCCAATTGACCAATTGTATGAAAAAACTAATTCTTATTTGTTTGATATCAGTAGTCCTGTTTGACATCTACGCTCAAAAACCACTCTATACCGCCCCGTTTGGTATCCAATCCTTTACTTTCCGACGTAGTTTTCCTAACAACATGGAAAAAACCCTGGATACTATTGCCATGATGGGTATTACCGAACTCGAAGGAAGCGGTGGTCGTATTGCCCCCGAGGATTTTAAAAAACTATGCAACGACCGCGGAATCACCATTCCTTCTACAGGAACCGGATATGAACAATTGGTAAAAGATCCAATGGAAGTAGCCACCCGGGCAAAAGCTTTAGGCGCCAAATACGTCATGTGTGCCTGGATCCCTCATAAAAATGGGGCGTTCAATTTCGACAATGCCAAAAAAGCAGTTGAAGATTTTAATACTGCGGGTAAAGTACTTAAAGAACAAGGCCTTACTTTTTGTTATCATATCCATGGTTATGAATTCTGGCCTTATGAACAAGGGACCTTGCTGGATTATATTATTAAAAACACCAACCCGGAATATGTGTCCTTTGAAATGGATGTACTGTGGACCCAGTTTGGCGGCGGTGATCCGGTGAAACTGCTTAAAAAATACAAAGATCGATGGAAGCTGATCCATCTGAAGGACCTGAAAAAAGGGGTTAAAAAAGACCTGACCGGAGGCACTTCAACGGACAATGATGTGGCCCTGGGTACCGGTGAAATCGATATCCCCGGCATCATCAAACAAGCGAATAAAATAGGCATCAAACATTTTTTTATAGAAGATGAAAGCAACCGGATTCATTATCAGGTACCTCAGAGCATAGCGTATTTGAAAAGCCTCAGGAGGTAAGGTGTTGATCCGAACCATCGGATTGTTGAATTGTTGAATTGTTTGAGTCCGTATACCGGTGGGGTAGATGTGGAACTGTTGAATTGTGGAATTGTTGATCCGATAGCTATCGGATTGCTGCATTGTTGAATTGCCAGACTCCGATGGTTGAAATAGTCCTTGAATTATGGATTAGCTAGCTGCTGGATTGGGGATTGTTGAATTGCCTTAATCCGATTATGCTGTTTGTTTCTTTCTCCATTTTTTTTAACCTTTAACCTTTAACCTTTGACCCTTTAACTTTTTTCCGTTCAATGCTTCTGTTTATCTTTCAGTATTAAAAGGACAAGGATGAATTTAAAATCAACTTATATCCTATTGCTGATTGCGGGTTTTTATTTACCGGGAAGGTCACAGATCAAACTTGCGGTAAAACCCAATGAGGTCACCTCGGATATCTCCCCCCAGATGTGGGGTATCTTTTTTGAGGACATCAATTTTGCCGCTGATGGAGGACTTTATGCGGAGCTCATTAAAAACGGTTCATTTCAATTTCCGATTGCCCTCACCGGCTGGAGGCTCAACAAACCCAAAGCTGAAGACCAATGGCTGATCATCAATCAGCAAAAACGCAGTATTACCAATACCCGGGTAGCACGAATTGTCAAGACCACCGATTCCAGTGCATATACCCTGACCAATGAAGGATACCGGGGCATAGGCCTCCTTAAAAATGATAAATATAATTTTTCGGTCTGGGCCAGAGCAATGAGTGGCAATTTAAAACTCCGGATCGAAGTACTCAGATCTACGGGTGCAAGAATTGCTTCCGGTGAAATCATTACCACTCCGGGTTCCTGGAAAAAATATGAATTAGCTCTTACGGCTGCGGATTCCGTATATGGCGGTGTCCTTAAAATTTCTTTTATCGGCAAGGGTTCCATCGAAATGGATAATGTGTCCTTGTTTCCGGTGAATACCTTTAAAAACAGGCCCAATGGAATGCGCGCCGATCTGGCGGGTCTGCTGGATAGTTTAAAACCCGGATTTGTAAGGTTTCCCGGAGGTTGTATTGTGGAAGGACGCGATCTTCAAAACCGGTATCAATGGAAAAATACGGTCGGTCCGGTTGAAAACCGGGGCTTGATCGTCAATCGCTGGAATATGGAATTTGCACGGCGGGCTGCACCGGATTATTATCAGTCCTTTGGCCTGGGATTTTATGAATATTTCCAATTGGCAGAGGACCTGGGGGCCGAACCGCTGCCCATTATAAATTGTGGCATGGCCTGCCAGTTTAACAGCGGGGAAGTAGCTGCCATGGATGAGCTCGATCCCTATATTCAGGATGCCCTGGACCTGATAGAATTTGCCAACGGCACGGTGCAGACCAAATGGGGAAAATTAAGGGCCAGCATGGGCCATCCGGCACCGTTTAATTTAAAAATGCTGGGAGTCGGCAATGAACAATGGGACGCCCAATACATCGAACGTTACCTGGTTTTTGAAAAAGCACTTAAAACCAAATACCCTCAGATCAAATTGGTAGCCGGTTCGGGCCCGTCTGCTTCCGGGGTTTTATTTGATTACGCCTGGAAACAACTCAAGACCTCCAAAGCCGATTTTATGGATGAGCATTATTATTTACCTCCTGCCTGGTTCTTCAACAATGCTAAAAGGTATGACCGCTACGATCGTGAAGGTCCAAAGATATTTGCCGGTGAATACGCGGCCCATGACAAGGAAGAAGCCATACCTGAATCCCGAAACTCCTGGTTGAGTGCCCTGGCAGAAGCTGCTTTTATGACCGGACTCGAGCGCAATGCGGATCTGGTGCGTATGTGTTCCTATGCCCCTTTGATGGCCCATGTCGATGCCTGGCAATGGAGGCCTGATCTGATCTGGTTTGATAATCTCAAGGCCTCAGCCACTCCGAACTATTATGTGCAAAAATTATTTTCCAATTTTAAGGGTACCCATATCATATCTGTTACCATGCAGGATTCGATCGTGGCCGGACAGGATAGTTTGTTTGCCTCTTCCGTTTTGGATAAAAATCAAAATCAGGTCATTATCAAACTGGTCAATATGGCCAGGAGTTCCAAAAAAGTGGAAATCCATATTGACGGACTCCCGCCAGATAAATTTCAAGCCAGGGGGATCACCCTGACCTCGCGTTTATCCAATGATTTTAACAGCCTCAAAAACACTAAAATCCAGCCCCAGGAAAAACAGTATGATATCCTGAACAGCATCCTTGCTGCTGAAATGGCACCGTCTTCATTTCAGGTTTTTATTATTCAATATGGTTCGCCGAAAATCTCCAAGTAGCTGTGAGTTTTATACAAGCGTTGACCTGTGAACAGCCTGGGCTTTTTAAATATATTGAGATCCCGGAACCAAAATCCGTAAAGGGCTATTCCATCATCCGGATCAGGCGGATAGGAATCTGCGGCACCGATCTTCATGCTTATAAAGGCACTCAACCCTATTTTAATTACCCCAGGATACTGGGACATGAGATAGCCGCTGAATATGTTGCCGGTGATAGTGTTAAGCTAAAAGCAGGCGATCTCTGTACAGCGATGCCTTATATTTCTTGCGGTAAATGCCGGGCCTGCCTTCAAAAGAAAACCAATTGTTGTCTGCATTTAAAAGTATGTGGTGTACATACAGATGGGGCTATGGCTGAATACTATTCTATTCCTTCCGAATTGCTTGTTCCTGCTGATGGCCTGGATTTGGATGAATTGGGATTGTTAGAGCCTCTTGCTGTGGCGGCGCATGGGATAAATCGTGCCGGCCCTATGCAGGGAGATCCAGTATTAATAATGGGTGCAGGGCCGATCGGTTTGGGATTGGTCATAATGGCCAAAGCAGCCGGAGCTGAGGTATGGTTAATGGATTTTAATGAAAGCCGCTTAAATTTTGCAACTAAACAGTTTGGGATAACCCATACCCTCCAACCGGAAGCCTTGGAATGGATGGAAACGTATAGATCTGTACATGGGGAGGACTTGTTTCCTTTGGTTATCGATGCAACCGGCAGTCTCAAAGCGATCGAATCCGGTATACAATATCTAGGCCATGGCGGACAATATATTCTGGTTGGTTTGCAAAAACGACCTTTTAGTTTTTCACATCCGGAATTTCATAAAAGAGAAACAACGCTCAAGAGCAGCAGGAATGCGACACTCAGCGATTTTCATCAGGTAAAACAATCCATCCTGGCTGGTACGATAGAAGTGGCTCCATTGATAACCCATAGGATACCATTTAGTCAGGTTATTGACCGGTTTGAATCTCTTTATGTTACACAAAACCAGGTTATTAAGGCGATGATTGAGTTTTGAGGTAAAGCGGGTTCCCTAACACTCATGCTGGAATATTGGTCATTTCCTGCCTTTAATGTCCTGTCCGGAATGACTTTTCAGATTTTCTTCTATCTTTATTTTAAGATAATTTTAAAATCCTGCAGGGGATTATACTCGTTTGTACTTATGTTATCATTATACTAAAGACTCCTTGAAATGAATATTATTTTACTCGTATTATTCTATATTATGTCAGAGCCGTTTCAATCAGGATCTCTCAACGGCAAAGTTTTGGTTGATGGACCTTATGTTACCTATACCAAAGAAAAAATTTATTCAACCTCTATTTTCGAAGAAGGAGGTGTAAAAAGCGCAGTGACCGAAAGTTTCCCCGTTGCGGATAAAAAAAATATAACCTTGCAAGTGGCTACGGACGAACCAGGAAAAACATTTTCGGTCAGGCTCAAGGCCAAAATGGACAATGAAAAAGCGGAATACGGCAAAGTGTCCAAGTTGCTGGTCATGTCGGATATCGAGGCTAATTTTAAAGCCTTCAGGACCTTATTGCAGGTCAATGGAGTGATCGATGAAAATTTTCAATGGATTTATGGGAAGGGGCACCTTGCGCTGACCGGTGATTTTTTTGACCGGGGTAATCAACAAAATGAAGTGCTTTGGTTGATCTATTCTCTCGAAGAACAGGCAAAAGCTGCTAAAGGGTATGTACACTTTATTCTGGGAAACCATGAAATCATGAATATGAGCGGCGATTTCCGGTATGTCAATCCCCGCTATATGGAACACGCCAAACTGATGAATGAACCCTATATTTCATTATACTGGGATGATACGGAATTGGGGAGGTGGTTGCGTACTAAAAATATAGCAGAGAAAATCGGTGATATCCTATTTGTACATGGGGGTATTTCTGCCCTGGTAAACTTAATGGGAATGCCAGCACCACAAATCAATGATATCGCGCGTCCGTTTTATCCCGATACCGCTTACAACTATCCGGATATTAAAGTGGAGTTATTATTCAGTGATCTCGGGCCTTTCTGGTACCGGGGATATTATTCCCAAAAAGCCAAAGCGACCTCCAAACAGATTGATAGCACCTTGTCGTTGTTCAATGTAAAATACATTGCCACCGGACACACCGTGGTCGCCGATACCATAAGTGTATTATTTGACGGAAGGGTATTCAATACGGATGTATATCATGCGAAGGGTATTTCGGAGGCTATGTTGGTGGAAGAAGGTAAATTTTACAGGGTCAATTCCAAAGGAGAGAAAAAACTTCTAAAGTAGGTTCATCCCTTCTGGAAATTACAAAGTAAATGCAATATTCCTAATCCCGTTTTCAGTACCTGACCGAATAAATGAATATTGTATCTTGGCATGGACAATCATTTTTATTCATGAATGGTTACTTAATCAAACTGTTTTTTGTATTCAGTTTCTTTTATCCTGTTCAATTTTTAACTGCACAGATTGAATGGCCACCGATTACCCAGACCTCCAAACCCTGGACCCGATGGTGGTGGCAGGGTAGTGCTGTTGACGAACCCGGGCTGAAAACCACCATGAAATGGTATCAGGAAGCAGGACTTGGTGGACTTGAAATCGCCCCTATTTATGGGGTTCAGGGCCAGGAAAAATTGTTTATTAATTATCTGACTCCAGCCTGGATGGATCGATTTTCTTTTGTACTGAGCGAAGCGAAAAAATTAAACCTCGGAATCGATATG